>JAKAIQ010000044.1 GCA_021825035.1 Deltaproteobacteria bacterium
TAAACTCGAAAAAAAAATAAGGTTTATAATAAAACCCGTGGTACATGTATACCTATCTGATATCTGTACCTACCCGAAGGGTATGACCTCTCGTCTATACTCGCCATGTCTCACGGCGTGTCTCTCCATGTTACCCATTCGTAACACATCGGCCTTGACAAAAAATGTCAGCTATGGTATCCAAAGATTGCGTGGTAACGAACCGGTCGTTGACAAAAATTGTCATACGGAAATAAGTGACAAAAATTGTCACCAGCGAGAAAAGAGGGTAATCGCGCACGCGCTCTGATTGTATTCTGACTACTGTACTGTGAGGTACTGCACTGCCGCCGCAGGACGACCGCTGGACGATCCTGACACGCCCTGAAAAGGCTGAGATGCGGTACTGTTACGATGACAATTGATTAGGTAACAGATGAGGCGATAGCATAATCTGTAATATAATCGATAGGTTATGCGTTTCAAAGGGTTATCGTAACAAAGCTGAAGTTTAAGTTTAAAAGCAATGCAATAAGGGATTGGACGCTCGATGGCAAATCGTTCCTGTAATTTTGGGGTATCAATCCTGTCCCCCCCCGAACCGGGGTTTATCTACAGATTAACAAGGAGGCTGCTATGATTACCAGAATCGTTATTGAATCTACGGAGGACAAGGGGAGTTACAAGGTAGTGCCTGAGACCGATTCGGGCAAGGACCCGCATTATGCCGAAGTTCTTCAAGTGCTGGCGTTATGCCAAGAGGCGATCATGTTGAAGATTCGGGAGGGCATACGGGTTCAGATGCCGAATCATGAGGCGACGCGGTTTTTGAAGGGGATGAATTGACATGTCTTATCTGAATCTGCTTAATTCTAAAAACGTGAAGATAATCGATTCGGCCCTTGAGAAGGTTTCCCGTGAGCGAGATGAGCATGTGGCTGATAAAGTCAACAGAGAAAAGAGGGAACGGGATCATCAGGATTTCATGAAGTATGCTCTGGGCCGGATGAAGTCTGGAGACAGGGAGAAGTTTCTGAACAAACGGGAAGAGGTTCAGAAGAAAGGGATGCTCGATGGGCGGCTTGCGCCGATAAGGGATGTGAAGGTGTCGAACGATGAAAAGGATTTGCCTTTTAACGATGCCGTCAAGGAGAAGATGAAAGAAGAGCCTCTCAGGTTGCGGATACACAGGGAAGCCGGCGGCAAGGTATCTGGAAAAATGGCTTTGAAGAGGGATTGATGTCTATTCTCATGGGATTGAAGATGGCGAACGAATTTTTAAGCGACCGTGCCGTTCAGAGGTTCGATGAGAGAAAAATCAGTCTTAACGAGCTTCATTTATGGGAGCTTATCAATTTACGATTGACGTTATGCGAGACTGAAAAATGGCGGCAAATCCTGAGGATGAGTTGAGATGAATAAGAAATTGGATAAAGGTCATCCATTCCCTCCGCGCTCCGCGGATGAACTATGGCGGCTTTCCGACGATTGTTTCTTTACTCGCGACAAGAGAAGCCAGTATTTCAAGGAGATGAGATCTTTCTACTGGCGGGGGGCCGCGCCTGGGAGCAAGGATGCGGAGATAAACCGCATTTACGGAGAGATTAACGATATGGTGTCTCTCCTTTACGCTCCCGATGAGATAATCCTTGAAGGTGCGATAGAAGGACAAACGCCGGATTCCGAGCGGCCTATTCTCGACATGATCGTAAAGACGGTGCGGGATAATTTCTTTTACCGCCGCCTTGATATCGTTTCCGACATGGCTATTCATAGCGCCGTGATAGACGGTATGCACGTCATAAGGCCGCTTTGGCTGAATGGAGGCGTATCATGGAAGAGCATAGCCGCCGAGCAGATAGGCGTTCTTTACGAGGCGTTGGAACTCAGGAGCGAAAACCAGATATTCTGCGTTGAGGAAGACGTAACGGGGGATTGGATAAAACGTCATTATCCGGACGTATGGAAGGACATAGAGAATCGGGCCGAGGCCGATAGGGCCTCCAACATGGAACGGGCGCGCCAGGGCAATATCGAGATAATACTCGGAGGACAGGGGTCTGCTCAAGGGGTCGAGGTGTTGAAAGGTTCCAACCTTGAATACGAACCTCAGTCCATGAGAACGACATACCGGAAGCGGGAGGTGTGGGATTTCCATGCGCCGCCTGACGACAGGACGCAGGGCCAATGGCGGCAGGCCCTTCTTATTGAAAAGGTGAAAGTTTTCGACAGGCTTACCGGGAGAAGCGAGCATCCATATTTTCCGATAACTCCTTTCCCGGTGGAGAACTGGATATGGGGCCATTCCGGAATCCGGCTTCTTGGAAAAATTCAGACGAAGAGGAACGATATCCTTGAACAGATAGACTCGTCCACGGAACGCCTTGTTGACCCGCCTCTGCTGATAACCGGATACCAGATGGGAGAAGAAAAAGGCGCGGAATGGAATTGCGCCCTTAAAGAGGCGGGAGGGTTTCTGATCATAGATGGCAATGGCGTAAAGGCGGAGCCTTACATCCCGAAGATCGCCATAAACGACGCCTATCAACAGATAGAATACCGCGACAGACAGACCCAATATATATCCGGCGTCGCCGAATTGATGCAGGGGCAGGCGCAGAAAAACGTAAGGAGCGAAGGTTACGCCAACCTGCTGTCGGCCTACGGAAGCCGGAACCTGAAGCGCACGGCGCATATCATTGAGGCGCAACTTGAGGAGATATTCACCTTTACGGGCAAGCTCTATCAGGAAAACGACGCCACGGATTACACGATCACGGGCCGCAAGGACACGGCGATGCTCGCACAGTACGCCTATGATTATAGAATAGAGATATACGGACATACCGGCAGTCCGATATCGAATCAGGAAAATCTGAAGTTGACCATGATGATGGTGGATAAAGGGATGTATCCGCCGGATAAGTTCATAGATATAGCCCCTGTTCCGTTCAAGGACGATGCGAAAAAATATATCCTGAAGCAACAGATGATGAAGGCGGCCCAGGCCGAGCGGCAGCACGAAGAGGAAAAGAAAAAACAGGCTGCGTCCGGGAAAAAATAAAAAATGTCCTTGACTTACCATGAGAAGATGGCTATAGTCGAAACATTGAAAGCGCTTTCGGGGGCGAAGAATACGCTTCAAGCCATTCTCGATAAGGAAGAATCGGAAGCTAAAATAAAAAAAAGACTTTTACGGATAACGCCTAAACCCTAAAACTTCATCTCATATCCAACAGGGAAAAAGGCCGACTGGATTTCTCCAATCGGCCTTTTTTTATTTCGCAGACGTGAACGTTCGTTCACCAAAGGAGGTGAGCCGCTAATGGCCAGAAAGAGGAAGCACGCGAAGAGGTAAGCAGTAAGCCGGACTCCCTATTAACGAGTCCGGCGACCGTTTCAGGAAGGAGGAGCTATGGATATCAGGGACATAATGCAGCATGGCAACGGGATGCAGGGAATGGCGCAGCCGGGGACTCCTCCCCCCGGCAATTCCCCGATATCGGCCTTGATGAAGGCCGGGGGCGGCGATGGGCTAAAGAGGATAGCCGCGACGGTCGTTGCCATATCCCGAAAGGCTCTTGAGATGGCCCTTCCCGTATACGGGGCGGATTCCGAAGAGGGGCGGGACATCCTTACGGCCATAGGGAAGCTTTCGAAGATAACGAAAGGCATACAAACCGGAGATATGCACTCCGTCATGCAGTCCATGAACGCTCTTAACCCGGCACAAAATGGCGACCTGCTGTCGAAGCTTCAGGGTCTTTTAAACAAAGGGGGAGCGGTTCCGGGCAACATCCCTAACGGACAGCCGGGCGCACCGCCGCCCGCTCCCGGAATGCCACCCCATTAAGAAAGAAGGTGAAAGCATGGCAAGAAACGACAAAGAGATGGTAAAGACGAGCAAGAATACGCTCCGGCCTTCAACGGACTTTGGCGGAAGCCAGGTCAAGGATTATTCCTCCGACCAGTCCACGAGGTATGGCGGCAATACGCCGGGCAGTTTCAAGAATCTCAAATCGCGGGAGACCAAAAGATAAGGGAGGCCTGAATGAGTTTATTTACGGCAGAAGAACTCGCGGCGATGCCTGAGGGACTTCGGGAACGGGTGCAGGGCATCGCCTCCGATTACGAGGTGAAAACCCGGCAGATCGGCCAGATAGAGGACGGCGTCAAGAAGATACTTTCCCGGCCTGACACGAGGGAAGGTTTCTCTAAAATGCTCAAGGACGCCGGTGTGGAAGGGATAAACATACCGGATGACCCGATGAGGCCCTACATAGAACCTTTACAGAAGGAAAATGCCGCGTTAAAGGCGCGCCTTGACGAGCGGGACAAATTTGACGCTCAGTCAGCCTTGAAAATAGAAATGGCCAAATACGGCATCCCGGATGAGGAACTGGATAAGTTGGTCGAACACCAGAATAAAAACAAGATAGGCGATAATTCGTTCGCGGTCAGAACTTATGCCCGTGAAAGAGAGGTTGCTTCTCTTGAAAGCGCGAGATTCGAGAGGCCGACGCTTGTGCCGAAAGCGGGGGATGAAAAAGAGGCGATAAACGCAACAGTCAGAGAACTTATGGCCGCCGGATTCGGCGGAAGGAGATAAAAAGGAGATATGAAAAAGATACTTTTTACAATCGTTGGATTTATGGCGCTTGCGGGAGCAGCCATGGCGGCAGTGCCTTTTATCGTCGGGACAACGGGTAACACTGGCCCGGGCGGCGATTTTTTCCGCTCCGTAGTGCAGCAGGTAATAACGGCGAGCGGCAATTTTGTTTTGCCAGCCGGGACGCATATAGTCATCCCCGACTCAAATGGACAGGTGCAGGTAAATAAAGGAACCGCAGGGACTCCAAGCTGGGTAGCCGTGGGCGCGGCTGGAAACGGCGGTTTTTATGCAACGGACGGGGAGCTTCTCCGCGTGCTGGATACCAGCGGATCCCTTTCGTCAACTCTTTACTATATTCCAATGAAATAAGGAGGAATTGAATTATGGCCGTATCGGGAACAGGTTTCTATCCGAGCTCAGCACAAAACGCACAGAACTATATCAACGTCATAAGACGCAATTTCACTCCCACCCTTATCTACCAGAACGTGCGCAAGGCCAAACCGTTCCTGCGTTATATTCTCGAACGGGCCAGCAAGCCGACTGGCGGAGGCTTCAGCCCCATAACTCAGCCGGTGACGGGACAGACTTTCGGGAATGACGGGGCGTTATCCGACTGGACAGGGAGCTTCACCCTTCCGGGGATTTCAAACCCCATCCAGAACGCCGAGTGGAATCAGGCGCTCTATATTCAGCCTGTGGTTTTCACCATGCCGGAACTTTCCCTTCTGGAAGGAAAGAATGCTGATCCTTTCGTCGTCATAGACGTGATAAAGGCACGGCTGTATGATAAGTACCAGTCTGTCCTCGATTATCTCTCCGGGCGTTTCCTGGGGACGAACTCTTCGAACGCACTGGATTTTCTCGGCTTAGGCGATATCGTGGACAACGGCACGAACGACGCCAATTATGGCAACATAAGCCGTGCATCCAACAGTTGGTGGAACGCAAAGGTTTATACCAACTCTCAGAGCGGAGCGGCCTATACGCAGGTACTCTATTATCTCATGAGCTTCCTGAACGACACCAACGCGCCGCTTCCGAGCCTTGGCGTCGTCTCATATTCGGTCTTTTATGCGCTCATGACATCGTTCACCAACATTGAGCGGATGTACATCCAAGACCCGAAGGGCGTTACGAATGAGCGGTCTTACGAGATACAGGCCCTTGATATCGGAGGCGTCCCGCATATCGTTGACCCCAATCTCACCGGGACTACGGGTTATTATCTCAACATGGATCATCTCGACTTCAGATTTAATCCGGATTTCTTCTTCAAGATGACCGACATAGCCGACCTCCAACCGATAGGACAGCTCGGATTTGTGCAAAATTTGAGTGTCGCGGGGCAGTTAGTGAGCGATGCGCCTTATACGCATATGCAATTGGCGTCAATGCCCAACACACCCTTAGCATAAAGGAGGATAGCGTCAATGTGGGTTTACAGTCAGATTAATATGCGCGAGATTGATGAAAAAGGCTGCCATATAGGCCCTAAATGGGATGGACAGGTCTTTGAGATAAAGAAGGGGATAAACGAGGTGTCCGAGGAAATAGGAAGGGCCTATTTCCTCTTTAAACTTCCCTTCCTGAACGATGCGCGACTCAGCGATGAGCAGAAAGACGACATGCTCAGGCAGGCAGCCATAACTGCGATAAGGCGTCATGGCAAATTTGCCCCTTCCGAGGTTTTGCATGGGAGCAATATCGCAGAAAAGGCTCTCTCAGCCATTCAATATTTGGGACAATTCAAGTGCATGGAGACACGTGAAGACCTCGAAAACCTGTTGAAGGGCGAAGGGTCGAAGACTGCGGCTAAAGCCTGATGCTGAAAAACCTTTTTATGAGCCACTTACAACGGAAGAAACGTCCATGTGTTTCTTCCGTTGTAAGTTATAAAGTGAGCATTGCCTTGTATGACATTGCAAGATTATTATAATGCGATCCTTGCGGATGTTCCTACAGCAGCTACTTTAACGACTTCGTCAATTTACGACGCCATAAACAAGGCGCGCCGGTCAGTGGCGGCGGAGACGGACGCAACCCTCGACCTTTATTCTTTCACCCTGACCGCCGGGACGTGGAATTATCCCTTCCCGGCGAGTGTCACGGCAAGCGTACTCACCGGGCAGATAGTTGCCGTCCGGAAGATATGGTACTATCTCGGAACCGTTCGGAACCAGATACCGAAGGAACTCATCGGAAGTTATTCGATGTCCAACTTCCAGAGTTGGCCGGTAAAGTGGTGGACGCAGCAGAACAAAGTCTATTACTGGCCTATCCCGGCACAGGCCTACCCGACCGAGTGGCTCTGCCAAATACTTCCGGCGAACCTCGTAAATCCAGGGGACGCCGAGGTTATACCTTACCAGTATACGGACGCCATAGAGGCCCTCGCTTGCAGGTATACGGCATTGAAGGACGGTAACGCGCAACTCGCCGGGGGTTTTGGCCAGCTTTATATGGAACTTCTCGGCAAGTTGCCGCGGAGGTCGATGTAATGGCGCCGAAAGACGGGGCGGCGTCTCTCGATATCGCCAAGAAAGACCCTTTCAGGCGATTTGCGCTGAAGGTGAAGGGTTTGGGCGGCCTCAATACGGCCATGGCGCCCAATGAGATTGGCGATAACGAATGCCAATCCCTATGGAATTATCTGCCAATCGGAAAGAACATCTGGCGTAAAATCGCCTCTTCCTCGAAGTATTGCACGCCCGTAGCGAATAATAATATCGTTTTTTTATATGCTGGAGTATTGGGCGCCACGCTCTATGAGTTCGTCATTCTCGCGGACGGCTCTGCGGGGGTTATCAATGGTGGTACATATACGCAATTGGCTGCAGGCAACACGTTCGGGGGCTCAAATTCATCCTATGATGCAACGATGTGGGAAAATACGTATTTCCTTATTATCGATTCGACCAAAGGCTATTTTACCGCCACGGCAACGCAGATCATATCTATGGCCACTGGTATTTCGCAATCTGCATTGAATAATCCCGGGTCAGGTTATAATCCGAATGATACTTTTACGGTAAACGGCGGCGTTGTCCTCGCACAAGGGACAGTCCTGACATCAAATGGGATTGCGGCATCTACTCTTGGCGCTGGCGGTTCCGGTTATGCCGTGAATGATACCTTTCAGGTAAATAATGGCATAAATCTCGCACAGGGGCAGGTAACGTCCGTCAGTTCCGGCGTTGTAACCGGATATTCTATAACGCAAGAAGGGAGCGGTTATTCAATCATTAATGGGCAGGGAACGACTGCCACTTCCGGCAGCGGAACGGGCTTGACGATAAATATAACAGGTCTTAGCGGCGTCCTTACCTATACCTTGAATTCCGAGGGAGCTGGTTACACTATCGCAAATAACGTGGCTACCACGGCCACAACAGGAGTCGGCACAGGATTGACTTTGAATATAACGGCTCTAACATCGCTTTTTCTCGGAACTGCCATAGCTGTCTGGCAGGGGCGTGTTTTCATAGCCAATGGCCGCGTTCTCAGCTATTCAGCGGCCCTCGATTGGTCTTTCTTACAGCTTGGAAGTGGTTCGTTCACGCTTACATCATCCGACCTTACGCAGAAAATAATGAAGATTATCCCTTATCAGGACTCGATTTTTCTTATAGGCGACCACGCCATTATAGCGCTTACGGGGACTACGATATCCTCCGACCCTACCACGTGGTATCAAATGGAGATATTCAACGCCTTGGGTTCCACAAGCGGGCCATCGGTTTTCAATTATCAGAATCAACTATTTCTACAAAACGAATTCGGCATATACCGCGTGGCCTCGACCCAGAGCGAAAAGGTGGACGTGATTCTGGATATAACCAAGTTCATAAACCTTTCGTACTTCTCAACTGTGGCGCAGGTGAATAATCTCAATTTCTATCTTCTGCCGATACAGGTTTTTAGTCCCTTTTCGCAGGCGCAGAGGAACGCCATACTTGCCTACTGCATAGAACTCAATACATTTTCTCTACTCGACATGGGATGGGACTGCAACGGAATTTTCGGGGTGCGCTCGCTCTCAGACCATTCAATTTACGCATGGAGCGGCGATTCGGTCTACAGGCTCTTTCAGGGGGGCGCAGCCATCAATTCGCTTTTCAAGGGCAAGTTATTCGATTTTGGCGCGCCGAATACAATTAAAGCGGTCAGATTCATACAGGTGGATTATGCGGCTATAAATGGTCAACCGAATTTTCAAGTCTCAATCGACTCGATATCCTGGGCGGCTACGGGCATAACAACTGCAAGCGGTATAGCCATGCAAACTCCCCTGAATCTTTCCGCGATCCTTTCAATGGACGCACCTGCGGGCGATATGATAGCTGGGGACGGAAGCGTATCTGGAAGCTCAAATTATCCACCTGTTCAGGCCGCTATTTATGGATTTATAGGCGCTGGTGGCGTGCTTATAGATTATGTACTCAATGAAAGCACTAATGCAGTTTTCGACATTGTAGGTATGGGAGTTATGGGGAATATAGGCAGAACATACAGATAATTCAATAAGGAGAAAAAAGGTGAAAAAATTAAAGCTATTGACAGTGCTGTTTCTTGCTTTAATCGGGTTGGCCATGCCGGCTTATGCCTTGGTTGGAGCGAATTTCGCTTATTCGACGGTAGGAGCCAATTTTACATCAACGGCCTCCACAATGAACATGGCTAACGGAGATGGCACAAAATTTCCGGCTACGGGTAATTTTGAGATAGTCATCTATTCAGCGTCTTGCGCTTCAGCGTCTTCATGCGGCAACCGGGAAATACTCACCATCAATAGATCATCGGGCGACACGTTCAATATTGTTTCACGTGGAAATGAAAATACGACTACACCCGCGACATGGTATCAAGGAGATAAGGTAATTGAGTCGATAACTTTCGGACAAATCGCACCTTATCTCAACGCCACAGCTCCTACGCTCGCGCAGATTCCAGTCTCCAATGGGTCTATTTATGTTCCTCAGACGATGAGTGGCGATGCAACTCTAAATTCAGCAGGTGCAATTGTTGTTACGAAAACCAACGGCGTTGCATTCGTACCCTCAGCAACGATTGATACCACCAACGCTACGAATATTTCAGCCGGCACATTGGCCAATGCGAGGCTTGGCTCTTTGGGAACCTGCATAACGGGCAATGTCGTCAATGGAGTGAATGCGGGCGGCGTCTTAAATTGTGTAGGCGCCGCCACCGGCACGGTAACTTCTGTTGGACTTTCAATGCCAACAGATTTTTCAGTTACAGGATCGCCCGTTACGACAGCGGGAACTTTAACGGTTGCCCGCGCCTCACAGACTGCCAATTATTTTTTGGCGGCTCCCAATGGCACGGCTGGAGTTCCATCATACAGGGCGATAGCCCTTGCGGATTTACCTCCGCTCTATGTGGGGACGGTCGATCTTACAACTCAGGCCGCTAATATAACTTATACGACCATTTATACACCTACGGCGACCGGTTTTTACAGGGCAAGTTGCTGGGTTGAAGAAACTCAAGCGGCGACCACTTCCTCCACGATGCCTTCATGCGCGATTGATTTCACCACGGGTGATGGCGGTAGTTCGACGGGCGGTACTCTCACAAGCACGTCCACGGCGAATGTTGTGGGTACATGGTCTCAGGGAGCATTGGTATTTTATGCCAAGACTGGCGTAGCCATTCAGTATAATACCGCAGGTTATGCATCATCGGGAGCAACGGCGATGCAATATGCTATACATATCCGACTTGAAAAAATGTAAAAAAGATAAGTATGACGACGGTCTTTCGAATATCAACATATGTAACAAGTTGGGCCATGCCGAAAGGTCAAATGACTCGGCAATGGCTCAGGGATTGGCAAGTACAGCACGCAAAAGACCACAATAATATCTTTAACGCCCTTAATGCGCTGAACTCTGCTCTTGGAAATCCAGCGTATGAAATTAATAACAAACGGCTCAGTTTTGATCCCTCCAATTTGCATACAATAAACGATTTTATGCAGGAAAGTCGCTTTCAACACGCGGAGTTTTATCAATGGATAAATCAGCTTGGCGCGTCGCTCTCGACTTATGGCAAAACGCCTCTATCAATAAAGCCCGACCTGAATCTTACGGGCCCTCTTGTCACCATAACGGATAAATCATGGGAACTTTTTCTTCAGCAGGAAAGGGTTATCCATATGATGACCTTATCCGTCATAAATCAGCTCTACGCGGCTTACGATAAGCAGATGGACAGCCAGCTTTCAGGCAATTTTGTTGTGGGCGTAAATATGATTCCGGGAACTGGGGAATTCATTTATGACACAATCCCTTATGTCCATTATGGAATAGTGCCCTATAAAAACACCGTACATCCAGCTTGGTGGGTCGATAACGTACATCAAAATGGGAATATCGTTGAAGACCTTAATTTTTATAATGACCAGTCGCCTCCCGTCATGAATGCAACGGATTTTGTTACCGCAACAAACCAGATGAATCAGCCATTCCTGAATGTAAAGACGGTTGCGCTCGTTGTCGCATGGTTCGGCGACAATGTAGACGCTTCAAAATGCCAGATTTATCCATCCTCAGTCTATGCGAATTACGACAATTGGATAATGTATGGACAATATCAGCATGAACTTTTTGGCGGAGGTTACTGGCCTGAGTATTATTCAAATGGAGTCCCAACGGGAAAAATCATAAATGGAGGGGTGATTAACGACTTCTGGCGTTGCTCCAGCCTGACGCAAAATTCGACCAATATCATTTCCATAACGCAGACTAACGGAAGTTATGATTATGGCGGGACACCATCGGATCAATCCATCGTCCGGGCAATTCGGGATTTTAAAGCCAAAGGATATCGCGTCGTTTTCTATCCGATGATTCTGATGGATTGCGCTGGTTTTCCATGGCGTGGGCGAATAACTTATTCGCCCGACAATGATGCCCAAGCCACGACCACGATAAATAATTTCCTCGGCCCTGCCACGACATCGATGTTTACAAGGGATTTTCAAGAGCTTACGGTGAATTACAGCGGCAATCTCTCCGATTGGACATATAGACGGATGATACTTCATTACGCCAATCTTTGCGTTATAGCGGGTGGCGTAGACCTTTTTCTTCTTG
>JAKAIQ010000273.1 GCA_021825035.1 Deltaproteobacteria bacterium
GGCGCGCGTATTCAGCCCGTAGCCTTCCTCCATGCGTCCAGGTATATAATAATCTATTTCTTTTTTTAAATCCCGGAAAAAATCGGCAAGGAGGGCCGTGGACGTGATACCGTCGGCGTCGTAGTCGCCGTAGACAATTATTTTTTCGCGGTCCCGGAGGGCCTTCAATATCCGCCCGACCGCCCTGTCCATGCCGGACAGCAGGAAGGGGTCATGCAGGTCGTCGAGCGAAGCCCTCATGAATGTTTCCGCCTCGCCGGCGTCCCGGACGTCCCTGCCGAGGAGCACGGCCGCGGTTATCGGAGAGATGCCCAGGCTGCTGCAAAGCTGGCCAATTAGATCAGGAGGTGTTTCCTGCCTTACCCATCGCTTTACGAGCAACTCTCGCCTCTCATGTTTAGACGCGGAAGGCGGCGTAATTTTTGATAAAGCTTAAAAATTACGCCGCCTTCCGACTGGAAATGTCAGGATCTTAGGCCTTC
This sequence comes from Deltaproteobacteria bacterium, assembly GCA_021825035.1. Taxonomy (GTDB): domain Bacteria; phylum Desulfobacterota; class GWC2-55-46; order GWC2-55-46; family GWC2-55-46; genus JAKAIQ01. The sequence continues at coordinate 483 of JAKAIQ010000273.1, forward strand.
GCCTTTGCCTTGCCGCCTTTCTTCCCTTTGCCTTTCGCCTGAGCAGGCTTCGGCGCCTTCTCCTTCTTTTCCACCGGCTGTTCCAGCGGACGGGCCGGAGCAGCGGCGGCCGGGGCCGGGGCGGGTTTGGCTTCGAGCGAGACCTTCGCGGGCTGCTTCGTGAGCATCGTCGCCTTTATCAGCCTGCCGCCCTTCTTGCTCCTCCAGACGAAGAGCAGCGGGCTTGCGACGAATACCGAGGAATAGGTGCCGACGATGACACCCATCATCATAGCGAACGCAAAATAGTGCAGGACCTCGCCGCCGAAGATGAACAGCGAAAGCACGGTAAGGAAAACGGTCAGCGAGGTGACGATGGTACGGGAGAGCACCTCGTTTACGCTGTCGTTTATTATTGGAATAAGGCTGTCCTTCGGCCTCATCCTCAGGTTCTCCCTTATCCTGTCAAACACGACGACCGTATCCGTCAGCGAGTAGCCGGCAAGGGTAAGGAGCGCGGTTACGACGAGCAGGTTGATCTCTTTATGCAGGATGAAGAACACGCCCAGCACCGCGAGGACGTCGTGGAAAGTCGCGACCGTAGCCGCAAGGCCGAAGCGGAACTCGAACCGCCACGCGATGTATATGATGATGCCGAGAAACGAGAGGGTGATGGCAAGCAAGGCGTCTTTCTGGAGAGACTTGCCGATCGTCGGGCCGATGGTGGAGCTTGAATCGACCGCCACAGGGTTGTCCGGGAAGGCCTTGATGAAGGCGTCCTTTATCCTGTCCACCACTTGCTCGATGGGGATGTTCTTCGCCTCTTTTATCCTGACCAGTAGCTTGGTCCCTCCGGTGAAGGTCTGTATCTCCGCGCCGGACAGGCCGGCGGCGTCGAGCGCATGCCTCGCCTGGTCCATCTGCACCGGCTTCTGGAACACGAGGTCCGCCGACGCGCCGCCCGTGAAGTCTATGCCGAGGTTCGCATGGCCGGTCGCTATAGATATGACGCAGATTATGCCGAGAAGAGAGAGGATGGACGATATGACGAAGGCAATCATCCTCTTGCCCATGAAATCTATATTCGAGTTCTTGATTATTTCCATCATTTTAAAAGAGGCCTCCAAAAACTTTTTATAAGGTCTGGATTCCCGCCTGCGCAGGAATGACAATTTTTCCTTTACCCCTCGCCCTCCGGGAGAGGGGAAGGGGGTGAGGGCTTTAAATACTCAGCTTCTCCAGCTTCCTCTTCGACGTGATGAAGTCGAACACTACCTTCGTCCCGACAAGCGCCGTGAAGAGGTTGATCATAATGCCGAGCGACAGCGAGACCGCAAAACCCTTGATGGGCCCGGTGCCGAACTGGAAGAGCACCGCCGCGGTAATGAGCGTCGTCACGTGAGAGTCGAGGACCGTCGTGAAGGCCTTGTCGTAGCCTCCGTCAATCGCGGCCCGGACGGATTTGCCCGAGCGAAACTCCTCCCTTATCCTCTCGAAGATAAGGACGTTCGAGTCGACGCCCATGCCGATCGTCAGCAGTATGCCCGCGAGGCCAGGCAGGGTCAGCGTGGCGTTAAGCATCGCGAGGGCGCCGATCAGGACGATTATGTTCAGCACGATGGCGAAGTCCGCTATGACGCCCGACATCTTGTAGTAGACCGCCATGAATAATACGACAAGAATAGCGCCAAGTATAATGGCCTTGCTGCCTGCCTGGATAGAGTCGTTGCCGAGCGTTGGCCCGACGGTCAGGTTCTGAAGCGGCTTAAGCGGGGCCGGGAGCGCGCCCGCCCTGAGGACGATGGCCAGGTCCTTGGCCTCGGATTCCGTGAAGCGGCCCGATATGACGCCGCTGCCCCCGCTTATCCTCTCGCGGATAACCGGGGCGGAATATACGTTGCCGTCGAGTATGATGGCCATGCGGTTGCCGACGTTTGCGGCGGTAACCTGGTCGAATATCTTCGCGCCGGTCGGGTCGAGCTTGAAATTGACCTCGGCCTCCTGCGTGCGGGGGTCCAGGCCCATCCGCGCCTCGGTAAGGACGTCGCCGGTCATCATGGCGTCCTTCTTGACGAGGTACGGCCTCTTGGTGACGGCCCCGGTCGAGCGGTCTACAACGCGCTCGAAGAG
>JAKAIQ010000045.1 GCA_021825035.1 Deltaproteobacteria bacterium
GTGGCCGGGGCGAACCTCGAAGCGGAGGCGATGAGGCGGTTTAAAAGGTCGGTCACGGTAAGGTACGTCGATGCCGGGTCGTGCAACGCGTGCGAGCTTGAGGTTGCCTCCATCAATAACCCCGTCTACGACTGCGAACGGTTCGGCATTCACCTTACGGCATCCCCGAGGTTCGCCGATATCCTTCTCGTCTCCGGGCCGGTATCGAGGAACATGGAGGTAGCCCTGAGGCGGACGTACGCCGCGATGCCGGAGCCAAAGCTCGTCATCGCCGTTGGGGACTGCGGGTACAACGGCGGCATATTCGGGTGCGGCTACGCCTCCCTCGGAAGCGTCGGCAACGTCATACCCGTGGACGTCTACGTCCACGGCTGCCCGCCGAGGCCGTCCGATATCATTAACGGCATACTCAGGGCCGTGGGAAGGGATGTTCAGCCCTGAAATGCAATGCTCGCGCCTGGGGCTTGCAAATTTTACGCGTAATGATATTCTCTAACATGGGTCTCCTCAAAAAGCCTTCAGAGCCCGGCCGTAGCGTCCGCCTTCAACGGTGAACGGGAAAAATGCGAAGAAAGGACAGGATGGACATCGTATGAACGGCCGCGAAGAAACGCCGCTCACGGCAATCAGGACGGGCCGCGTCGAATACCTTATCGAGGTAATCGTATTCCTGTTTCTCATCGTCCCGTCGATGCTGCTTTCGTTTTTCGCCCTTAAGAGCGCGACCCTGAGCTTTCTCTTCGTCGCTTCGTCGGCCATCACGCGGGACCTCGGCCTGCTCTGCCTCGTCCTTTTTTTCGCGTGGAGGAATGGCGAGCCCCTCGGCCTTTTCGGCTGGACCGGGAAGAACCTCTGGCGGGACGCGGCGATAGGACTTTTGCTGTTCATGCCCTTTACGGCCGCCATCGGCTACATCGAAGGCACGCTCCAGTCGGCCGGGCTTTCGGCCCCGTCGGCGATGCCCTCGTTTTTAATGCCGGCGGGCAGGGCGCAGACCTTCCTCGCCTTTATTCTCGTGGCCGTGGCGGCGTTTGCCGAGGAGGGCATATTCCGGGGGTATCTCATAAGACGCCTGAGCCTCATAACCGGCAGCGTTCCGGCCGCGATCGTCATATCATCGTTCATATTTTCGATGGGCCACGGCTACGAGGGATCGGCCGGACTTATTACGGTCGGGATTACCGGCGCCGTTCTGGCGGTCATATATCTATGGCGCAAAAGCCTTGCGGCCCCGATAGTATTGCATTTTTTGCAGGATTTTGTCAGCATCATCGTCTCGCATTATTTCCTGAAATGAGCCGGAACGCCGGGGCCTTCGCCTCAGGCGTAGCGAAATTCCAAACCGAGCCTGAAAGTCATCCGGCGTGCGCGGGCCGGCCGGATCGTCCGTTCAGCCGTTATCTCTTGACAACCGGATTTTTTTTATATAAAAAGTAAGTGCTTACTTACCTTCGTCCCGTCGGTTTGCGGGCCGGGGGAATAAAAAAGGATATGGAACACATGGGAAGAAGCGAATCCGGCGGGCCCGTTCAGGCCAATGAGCCTTCTTGCGGCGCGCGGGGGCGCGTCGATGCCTCTTGCGCGGCGACGCCGCCCCCCGGTCGGCGTCCGGTTTTCCCTGAAAAGATCAAGGCGATCGCCCCGGTATTTTTTGCGCTGACTGTCCTTCTCGCCTCGTGCGCCAAAGAGAAAAAAGCGGTCGAGAGGCCGGGCGCGCCGGTCACCGTGGCGAAGGCTACGACACAGGACGTTCCGGTCGAGCTCGACGAAGTAGGCTCCGTGGAGGCCGTCTCGACCATCTCGGTCAAGTCGCAGGTAAGCGGAAAATTGAAGGAAGTCCGGTTCAAGGAGGGCCAGTACGTAAAGAAAGGGGAGCTTCTTTTCGTAATAGACCCGTTGCCGTTCGAGATGGCCCTGCGCGAGGCCGAGGCCGCACTGGCGAGGGATTCGGCCCGGCTCGACACCGCCAGCAAGGACTACGAGCGGGACAAAGCGCTCATAAAGGGCGGCTACATCACGCCGCAGCAGTACGACCAGGCGGAGAACAACGCCAAGTCCCTTGACGCCTCCGTCAAGGCCGACCGCGCCGCCATCGAGGCCGCTAAAATAGACCTCGCCTACTGCTACATCCATTCTCCGATCGAAGGAAGGACCGGCAGCATACTGATGACCCTGGGCAACATCATAAAGGCCAACGACGACAAGCCCATGGTCGTTATCTACCAGCTCCACCCGATATACGTGAGCTTCCCGGTCCCCGAAAAATACCTGAACGGCGTTAAAAGGCTTTCGAGGGGGCGCAGGCTCGAGGTTACCGCCTCGGCGCCGCCGCCCGCAAGCGGGCCTCTCGCCGGCGTTGGAGGCTGGGTGTCGAAAGGCGCGCTTACCTTCATCGACAACGCGGTAGACACCTCGACCGGCACGATAATGCTGAAGGGAACCTTCGCAAACAGGGACGATCTCCTCTGGCCCGGGCAGTTCGTCAACGCCGTGCTCAAGCTCTACGTTCAGAAAGGCGCGGTCGTGGTACCGGCGCGCGCGGTGCAGACCGGGCAGAAAGGCGAGTATGTTTTCGTCATAAAGCCGGACAACACCGCCGAGGAACGGGGCATATCGGCCGGCGTGAGCTTCGGCCCGGAAGGGTCGAGGCAGACCGTGATCGAAAAGGGCGTCAACGCGGGCGATACGGTGGTTACCGACGGCCAGCTTCAGCTCATGACCGGCGCGAAGGTGGAGATAGTCGGCAGGGCCGGGACAGGCGCGCAGAGCGCCGCCGGAACACCGGCCGGGTCCGAAAACGGGGGCAAGCCGCAAGGCGCCGGAAAAAACGGCACTGGAAAAGGGCGCTGAGGCAGGTCGATGAATATCTCGGAAATCTTTATCCGCAGGCCCGTAATGACCACGCTCCTCATGCTCTCGTTCCTGCTCGTGGGCATAGTGGGGTACAGGAGCCTCCCCGTAAGCGACCTGCCGAACGTCGATTTCCCCACGATACTCGTTACCGCGAACCTTCCGGGCGCAAACCCGGATACCATGGCCTCGGCCGTGGCGACCCCTCTCGAACGGCAGTTCTCGACCATAGCCGGGCTCGATTCGATGACCTCGACGAGCGCCCTCGGCACGACGCAGATAACCCTTCAGTTCAACCTTTCGAGGAGCATTGACGCCGCGGCGCAGGACGTCCAGTCGATGATAGCGGCCGCGGCCCCCAATCTGCCGCCCAACATGCCGACGCCGCCGACCTACCAGAAGGTCAACCCGGCCGAACAGCCCGTAATATATATATCGATGAGCTCCACCACGCTCCCCCCCTCGACCGTGAACGACTACGCGGATACGTTCGTGTCTCCGCGCCTCTCGACGCTTCCGGGGGTGGCGCAGGTGCAGGTCTTCGGCTCCATGAAATACGCCGTGAGGGTCCAGGCCGACCCCAAGGCGCTCGCGTCCCGCGGCATCGGGCTGGACGAGGTTGCGGCGGCCGTGAGCAGCGGCAACGTGAATCTCCCGACGGGTTCGCTCGACGGAAGCCATAAGGCCTACGTCATAAACACGAAAGGCCAGCTCGTAAACGCGAAATCCTACGAGCCCCTGATAGTGGCCTACCGCAACGGCGCCCCGGTAAGGATAAAGGATATCGGCAGGGCCGTGGACTCCATAGAGAACGACAAGACCGGCGGATGGCATAATACCACCAGGGCGCTCGTCCTCGCCGTGCAGAGGCAGCCCGGCACGAACACGATAGAGGTCGTCAACGAGATAAGGGCCCTTCTGCCCCTTTTCCGGGCGCAGCTTCCGGCCTCCGTGAACCTCACGGTTCTCTACGACCGCTCGGCGTCGATAAGGGATTCGGTCGCGGACGTCAAGTTCACGTTTGTCCTCGCCATCGGCCTCGTCATAATGGTCATATTCCTTTTCCTGAGGAACCTGTCCTCGACCCTGATACCCACGATGGCCCTTCCGATGTCGATAGTGGGCACGTTTTTCATCATGTATCTCCTCGGATACAGCATCGACAACTTTTCGCTGATGGCGCTCATACTGTCGGTAGGCTTCGTCGTGGACGACGCCATAGTCATGCTCGAAAATATCGTCCGCCACGTCGAAAGGGGCGAATCCGTCATGGAGGCGGCGTTCACCGGGTCGAGGGAGATAGGCTTTACGATACTCTCGATGACGCTCTCTCTTGTCGCCGTCTTCATACCGGTTTTGTTCATGGGCGGCATACTCGGGCGGCTTCTGCACGAGTTCGCCGTGACGATATCCGCGGCCGTCCTCGTATCCGGCTTCGTCTCCCTTACCCTTACGCCGATGCTCTGCAGCCGTTTTCTGAGGGAGGAGAAGGAGGGCAAGGCCGCTCACGGCGCGATTTACAGGGCGCTTGAATCGGGCTTCGACGCGATGCTCGGGTTCTACGAGCGCACCCTCAGGTTCACCATCCGCCACAGGCGCCTGACGATGGCCGTTTTTTTCATCATCCTCGGCGCGAGCGCCTACCTCTTCGTCGTGATACCGAAGGGGTTCCTGCCCTCCGAGGATACGGGCGCGATATTCTCCTTTACCGAGGCCCAGGAGGGGATTTCGTTCAAGGACATGGTGAGGCACCAGGATGAGCTTGCCTCGATCGTCCGGAAAGACCCGAACGTCGAAGGCTACATGTCTTTCGTGGGTCCCAGCAGCGTAAGCCCGGCGAGCAACTCCGGGATAATCTTTTTCATATTGAAGCCGCGCAACGTCAGGAGCATGACCCCGGAAGAGATAATAGAGGAGATGCGCCCGAAGTTCGCGAAGGTCTCCGGGATACGCATATTCATGCAGAACCTGCCGCCGATACGCATAGGAGGGCAGCTTACGAAGAGCCAGTACCAGTTCATCCTTCAAAGCCCGGATACCGGCCTTCTCTACAAGGCGACCCCGGCCTTTGAATCCGAGATGAGGAAGCTGCGCTCGCTTCAGGACGTCACGAGCAACCTGCTCGTGGAAAATCCCCAGATCAACGTCACCATAGACAGGGACAGGGCCTCGGCTCTCGGCGTCACCGCCGGAAAGATCGAGGACGCGCTCGACAGCGCCTACTCCGAGCGGCAGGTCTCGACCATCTTCGCGCCCAACAACGAGTACCAGGTCATCCTCGAGCTTGAGAAGGACTACCAGATGGACCCGGCCGAACTGTCGCTCCTTTACGTGAGGACTTCCGGGGGGACGCTTACGCCCCTGTATTCGGTCGCGAAGCTCGAAAAGGGGGTCGGCCCGCTCACGGTAAACCATCTCGGCCAGCTACCGGCGGTCACCATCTCGTTCAACCTCAAGCCGGGCGCATCGATCGGGGACGCGGTGGCCGAAGTCCAGGCCCTTGCCCGCAAGGCCCTGCCGTCGACCATAAGCACCGGGTTTCTCGGCACCGCGCAGGCCTTCCAGGCGTCGTTCAAGGGGGCCGGGATACTCCTCGTGCTGGCGATACTCGTCATTTACATAGTCCTCGGCATACTCTACGAAAGCTTCGTACACCCGCTTACGGTGCTCTCCGGCCTGCCTTCGGCGGCGGTCGGCGCGCTCGCCACGCTCATGCTTTTTCATAAGGACCTCAACGTCTACGCCATGGTCGGCGTCATAATGCTCATAGGCATCGTGAAGAAGAACGCGATCATGATGATAGACTTCGCCATCGAGGCCGAAAGGGTCGAAGGAAAGACCCCGGAAGAGGCCATCTATCAGGGCTGCATAATAAGGTTCAGGCCCATAATGATGACCACCATGGCGGCCCTCATGGGCACCCTGCCCATCGCCCTCGGATTCGGCGCCGGGGCCGAGGCGAGAAGACCTCTCGGTCTTGCCGTCGTGGGAGGGCTTTTGCTGTCCCAGACGATAACGCTTTACATAACCCCGGTCATCTATACCTACCTCGACGCGTTGCAGAGAAAGATAACTGGAAAAAAGAAGGAAGAGCCGGCCTGAGGCGCGGGTCTTCCAGGAGGAGCTTCCGGCTGCCCGCAGCCTGTTGCGACCGGGCATCCCAGCGATTTTCCTCTTCTTTTGCCGTGCAGGCGGAGCGCGCCATAGCCCCGGACGCCGGATATGCGCCCGAATGCCGCCTTTTTCCTTTACAGGCCCTTCCGGGAAAGGATATAATCAGACTGTCCCCATCAAATACGGGAGAAAGAAATGGACTACAGGAACAGCAAGCTCATAGAGATACTCATGGTGGAAGACAATCCGGCTGACGCGCGCCTCACGAAGGAGGCCTTCAAGGACGCAAAGGTGCTGAACAACATGCACGTCGTCCCGGACGGCGAAGAAGCCATGATGTTTCTGAAGAAGGCCGGCAAATACAACGAGTCCCCTCGGCCCGACCTGATACTTCTCGACCTGAACCTGCCCAAAAAAGACGGCAGGGAAGTGCTCTCCGAGATAAAAATGGACCAGGACCTCAAGCGCATCCCGGTAGTCATCCTGACCACGTCGGAAGACGATAAGGACATCTTCACGGCCTACGACCTCCATGCCAACGCCTACGTAAAAAAGCCCGTCGACCTCGATCAGTTCATGAAGATAGTCGAGGCCGTTGAGGACTTCTGGCTTTCGGTCGTAAGGCTGCCGTCCAGGTAACCCGTCCACTCATGCCGGGGCCATTCGCCCCGCCGATGACAATTGGCTGAGGCTGTTCAAGGCAGCCCGTCCACCCAAATTAGGGCGTTTCGCCCCATGGAATCCCGAATGTTCGATGAGCCGATAAAGATCCTTCTTGTAGACGATAATCTGGCCGACGCGCGCCTGATAAAGGAGATGATCGCGGAACAGGGATCCTGTCATTTCACTATCGAGTACGCCGAGAGGATCTCCGCGGCGGTAAAATCGGCGGTCAAAAATCGCTTTGACGTCGTGCTCCTCGATCTGCATCTGCCGGACAGCCAGGGGCTCGATACGTTTCTCAAGCTGCATGATAAGGCGCCGTGGCTGCCCATAGTCGTGCTTACCGGGCTCTCCGACGAGACGATGGCCGCCAGGGCTGTAAAGGAGGGCGCCCAGGATTATCTGGTCAAGGGCCAGGTCGACGGGAACATGGTCATCCGCGCCATGCGTTTCGCCATCGAGAGGCAGAGGCAGGCGGCGGTCAGGGGCGCCGGGGCGGCGCGCTCCGAAAAACCGGAGGGGAGGGCGCCGAGGCTCATCGCCGCGAGCGCAGGCTCAAAAGAGGTGGAGGAGTTCATCGAGACGGTGGCCAAGACTTCCAATACCTCGGTGCTCGTCAACGGCGAGACGGGCACGGGAAAAGGCCTTGTCGCGAACGCGATCCATTTCAGGAGCGGCAGGGGGGCGGGCCCGTTCATCGAGCTAAACTGCAGCGCTATCCCGGATACGCTCCTCGAATCCGAGATGTTCGGCTATGAGAAAGGCGCCTTCACCGACGCCAAGCAGGGTAAAAAGGGGCTGTTCGAGCTTGCCGACGGCGGGACCGTCTTCCTCGATGAAATAGGAGACATGGACATCAGGATCCAGCCCAAGCTCCTCAAGTTCCTCGAGAACCGGAACTTCCGCAAAGTGGGGGGGACCTGCGACATCAATGTCGATATCAGGGTTATCGCGGCGACGAACAAGGACCTTAACTTGCTCATAAAGGAAAAGAGGTTCAGGGAAGACCTCTATTACAGGCTGAACGTCATGGTGATAACCATTCCGCCCCTCAGGGAAAGGAAGGATGACATAATCCCTCTTGCCGAATACTTCATCGGCTCCTACTGCGGGTCGTCGGGAGAGGCGGCCAAGAAGCTCTCGCCTGAATGCCGGGAGTTGTTCCTCGATTACGTCTGGCCCGGCAATATCAGGGAGCTTAAAAACGTCATCGAGAGGGCGACGATACTCTCGAAAGGCGAAGAGATAGGGCCGGAACATCTTCCTCACGACCTGAGAACCAACGGCAAGCCCTCGCCTCTGCGCTCCGCCCTGACCGCCGAAGCGCCGCCGGCGGACATGACGCTCGAGGAGGTCGAGAAGGCCCATATAAAGAATGTCCTCAAAATGGCCGGCGGCAATAAGACCATCGCCGCCCGGACGCTCGGAATTTCACGGATTACCCTCAGAAAAAAAATGAAAGACTACGGCATCGCCGAAGAATCCACGCTCCGCCGTCAGTCCTCGATGAGTAAACCTACCTGATACTTCGGTATCCACGCCTCTTTACCGTCTCTTTTCTTCAGTCCAAAGCGCTAATGTCATATTTGTGTCCGTTTGTCCGCCTCCTTCCCCGGTTTCTTAGCCTTTGATGTCAATTACAGGTCGATTTTATCGATCTGATAACGGATATTGATAAGAATCTTTCCACTACTGGTAAGATTCTTATCAGGCAATCGATTATTTTCTTACCATTTCCATGCACTCATTTTCTGTGGCCGTTTAGAATTTTGTGATTTTACGCACAATTTGATTATGGCACGTCCGTTGCAATCTATACTACCATCAGCTTTGAAAAAACTACCGAGGAATAGCAGGATATCACCGGGGCCATGCCAATAACCGCAAATCATACGAATACCCGGCTTTGCCGCTCATGCCAACGCATGCCGCACCACGCCGGATCCGGTGCGGCATGTCCTTCCCTTTCCGGGGCTGCCGTCTGGCAAAGAAGCTTAATATAGAAAACAATGAATAGCAGGCTCAACAATGCAAGAACGGAGGTTCGAGATGCTGGAGAAAGCGAGAATAATAAAGACCAAGAAACCGAGTTCCGGGCCGGCCTGGCCGCTTCCTTACCGTTCGGACGCAAGAGGCAGGAAAAAAGGCCTGTCCGGATCGAGACTCCAGCCGTCGTTTGAAGGCGTGTTCAGGGAAAAGATCCGGTCGATTAAGACCGAGATCCGCACGCTCCGTGAAACCTCCGCTGAGAACGATAGCGTCGTTAGGAAAGAAGAGGGCATGAGGAAAGAAAGGCTCTCGGCCGTAAAGGAGAACAGCCCGGCCGTACCCCAGGTCAGAGACTCCATAAACTACTACCTCAGCAAGATAAAGAAATTCACGCTGCTTACCGCCGAGGAGGAGAGGACGGTCTCCGAAAAGACCGCCAGAGGCGATCTGAAGGCAAGACAGAAGATGATAGAGTCGAATCTCCGCCTCGTCGTCAACATGGCCCGCCGCTATATAAGCAAGGGGTTTCCTTTCGAAGACCTTATAGAGGAGGGGAACGTCGGGCTGATAATGGCCGTCGAGAGGTTCAGGCCCTCGAAGGGGTGCAGGTTTTCGACCTACGCCACCTACTGGATAAAGCAATCGATAGAAAGGGCCATCGCCAACAAGGCCAACGTCGTGAGGCTGCCGGTGCACGTCTCCAACGACCTCTACAGGATCATGAAGGTCTCAAGGGACCTGAAGATGACGCTCCACAGGGAACCGAGCCTTACCGAGATATCCGAGAAGACCGGATTTACCGGCCGGTACGTGAAGAAACTCGACATGATATACAGAAAGAGCTGCTCCCTTGAGACCGTTCTGCCGGACGGCTCCGACCAGACGCTCCTCGACAAGCTCGAGGACTTCAGGTTCCCGGCCCCGATCGAGAAGATAGAACACTCCGACAGGGCCGAGAAGATAAAAGGATGGCTGACCGAGCTCGACGACAACGAACGCGCGATAATAAAGCTGAGGTTCGGCCTCGACGACGACGAGCCGAGGACCCTTGAAGAGATAGGCAGTTCCTTCGGAGTGACCAGAGAGAGGGTAAGGCAGATCGAGTCGAGGGCGCTCGGAAAACTGAGAGAGGCCGTGACGCGCTCGGATATACTGTCTCTCGAAGCGATATGAAGCGGCGGAATTGAGCCGATAGACTTCCTGCTACACACCCCCAAAGCCCGCGGCATCCCCGCGGGCCCTTTCTTTTCAGAAAAAGCCGCCGGGCCTCAGATGTCGAGGACTACGGTGGCCTTCCAGCCGTCCGCTGTTTCTTGCAGCGCCAGCCTGTGAAGCGTCGCGGCCTTCACGTCCACGCCGAGGGGGTGGCGCGCAGGGTCGATTACGTCTCCGTAGGCGGAAGCGCGCAGGCCGTATCCTTCCGGAGTCCGGCTTATCGCGACCCCGGTGACGCGGAGCAGGAGCCTTCTCGCGTCCTTGAAGAATACTATCTCGTTAAGGAAGTTGAAAAGAAGGAGGTCGAGCTCCGTGTTCGCGATCCGCAGCTTCACCTCTTCCACCCTGTTAATGGCCGAGAGGTCCTCCACCATCGCGTTCACCGTGGCGTCTGCGGCCGCCATGAAGACCTCTTCGAGGGTCTTCCCGCTGGCCTCGAAAGCCATGTCGCCCGCGGCTATTTCATCCAGGTATCTGTATGCCATCCGAAGCCGAACCCCGCGGGCTCTACCCCTTGATGTTGCCGATCGGCGTCATCCGGGCCACCCGTTTGCTCAGTCCGGCAAGCTCCGTGGCCTCGACCACGGCGTCTATGTCCTTGTAGGCCGCGCCGGCCTCCTCGGCGAGTCCGCCCCACGTGACGGTCCGGACGTATATGCCGCGCGCCTCCATGTCTTTCTTGAGGCTCTCGCCCCTGTAAGACCTCTTGGCCTGATGCCTGCTCATCGTGCGTCCGCTCCCGTGGGAGGTGGTGTAAAAAGACCTGCTTCCGGTCTCTACGCCGCAGAGGAGATATGACCCGGTCTCCATGCTTCCGCCTATGATAACCGGCTGGCCGGTCTCCCTGTACCGCTCCGGCAAGCCTTCCATCCCGGGGGCCAGGGCCCTGGTCGCGCCCTTCCTGTGAACGACCAGCTCGGCATAGGCCCCGTCTATCGAGTGGGTCTCTATTTTGGCCGTATTGTGGGTAACGTCATAGACCATGCTCATGCCGAGGTCTTCGGGCGATTTCTTGAAGACCCGCGAAAAGACCTCCCGAATCCCGTGGAGTATGACCTGGCGGTTGGCGAAGGCCATGTTTACGGCGCACTTCATGGCGGCGAAATAGTCCTGTCCTTCGGGCGAGACGAAGGGCGCGCAGGCAAGCTCGCGGTCAGGCGTTTTTATGCCGTATTTCCTTTCCATGACGTTGAGGAATAGCTGCAGGTAGTCGGTGGCTATCTGATGCCCGAACCCCCTGCTCCCGCAATGGAACATGACGACAACCTGGTTCGGTATCGTAAGCCCGAACGCCGCGGCGATATCCCTGTCGAAGATATTTTCAGGCCTTACGACCTGCACCTCGCAGTAATGGTTGCCGCTCCCGAGGGTTCCTATCTGGTCGAATCCGCGTTCGATGGCCTTGAGGCTTACTTTGGACGGGTCGGCGCCCTCGAAGCGGCCTTCCTCCTCCGTGACTTCAAGGTCTTCACGCCACGCCATCCCGCGGCGCAAGGCCCAGCGCGAGCCTTCCTTCGCGACCTCCCTGAACTCATCCTTAGAAAGCCTTACAAAGCCCGTAGACCCCACGCCGGCCGGGATTCTGGCGTAAAGCGAATCTACAAGCTCGCGAAGCCGCGGCTTTACCTCGTCGTAAGTAAGGTTCGTGCGGACAAGCCTCATCCCGCAATTTATGTCAAAACCTATGCCGCCCGGAGAGATGACCCCCTTTTTAGAGATC
>JAKAIQ010000046.1 GCA_021825035.1 Deltaproteobacteria bacterium
CTTGCCGCCCCGTTCAAGGAGCCGGTGCCGCCCGCGGAGCGCTATCTCAACCCCGAATGGTATGTCGCAAGGGCCTACTGCACGCACCTCGGCTGCACGCCCAACATTATAGACGAATCAACGAAGCCGGTGAATATCGTATGCCCCTGCCATGGCGGCAGGTACGATACCCTCGGCAGGGTCATAAGCGGCCCGCCTCCCTTCAATCTGTATCTCCTGCCGTACAGGTTCACCGCAACGGATAAGATAACCGTTTATGTCTCGAGCCCGAAGGACATCACTTACGGAAAGATAACGGATTTTCCTCAGTACCCGAAGGCGTAAAAAAAGGTTCGCCCGCAGAAGAGCGCGTTAATTGGAAAACGGCGACAAACGGCCCATCGGCCCCGGCCCGCGGCTGGAGCCCGGTCCCGAGACCGGAGGACGATAAGAATGAAAACTCTCACGGAGTGGTTCGAGGACAGATTCCCTTCGATATTCGAGCTTGTGCGCTTTCACGCGACGGAGTATCCGACGCCGCCGAACCTCAACTACATGTGGTCGTTCGGCGCGGTAATAATGTTTCTCTTCGCCGTGCAGGTGTCAACCGGGATAATGGCGGCCATGTTCTACAAGCCGAACGCGGCGCTCGCCTTCGACAGCATCGAGCGGTACCGGAGATTCGTCCCCTTCGGCTGGCTTCTGCAAAGCATACATTCGGTCTGTCCGACCTTCATATTCGCCGCCATATACCTCCATATTGGCCGGGGCATGTATTACGGGAGCTACAAGGAGCCGAGGGAAGTACTCTGGTGGCTGGGCGTCCTGCTTCTCATAGTCATGATGATGGAAAGCTTCATGGGATATGTCCTTCCATGGGGCCAGATGAGCTACTGGGCCGGGACGGTCATTACGGGCCTCGCCTCCGTCGTACCCTTCGTAGGCGGCACGCTCGTCACATGGGTGCGCGGGGATGTCTTCATGAGCGACGCGACCCTGAACAGGTTTTACAGCCTGCACATAGCGTTCTTCCCCCTTGCCGTCATCGGCGGGCTTATCGTGCTTCATATCATGGCCCTCCATGACCACGGTTCCAACAATCCGGCCGGCGCGCCTCCGTTGAAGGAAAACAAGGTCCCGTTCTACCCATATTACGTGGTCAAGGACCTCTACGTCATCGCCCTCGTTTCAACCGTCCTCCTTTACATAGTGTTTTTCTACCCCACTCTTTTCCTCGAAGCGGAGAACTTCCAGAAGGCCAACCCTTTACTTACGCCTGCGGACATAAAGCCGGAGTGGTATTTTCTGCCGTTTTTCTCCATGCTACGCGCCATACCTTCCAAGGGCCTCGGGGCGCTCACCGTGTGGGGAGGCATGTGGCTTTTCTTCTTCCTCCCATTCATCGACAGGTCGGATATAAGGAGCAACCGCTACCGTCCGGTCAAGAAGTGGCTCGACGCAATATTTTTTATCAACTTCATATATTTGGGCTATCTCGGCGACTACCCTCCCTTCGGATGGAGGCTCACGGCGAGCAAGCTGGCCACGGCGATCTACTTCGCGTACTTCGCGCTTCTCTTCTTCGTTTCTTGCTTTGAAAAAAAGCCGGACGAGCTCACGGCCTTCATTAAAGATCCGGGGCTTATAAAGGCGCACTCAGCCAGGGGAGAGAAGAACATGTACGCGGTGATGCTCATGGGAGCTCTCGGAGGGCTCACCCTTAGCGCCTTCGCCTACCCCGCGCCTACAAGGGCGATGGTCGACAGGGGGAGGGCTGTCTATGAAGCCAAGGGAAAGATGTGCCATGACATGAGGGACATCGGCGAGGTTGCGGGGCTATCGGCCCCGGACAGGCTTTCAATGCTGGGCGTCGTGCCGCCTGACCTGTCTCTCATGTGGAAGTCGATGTCCGGGGAAGGCGTCAAAAGGTACCTCGACCGGTTCATCGGAAAGACCCCGCCCGGGTCTAAGATGGCCGTTACCTTCACACCCAAAGAGGTCGATGAGCTGGCGGCCTTCCTTCAATGGAGCTCCGACCCATCGATCTTCCTTCGAGCGAAGATCGGCCCCTGGGTGACGCTGTTCATGTCCGTCTTTACGGCGCTCCTTTATCTGCTTTACAGGGAACTCTGGCGGACTTAGAAGCGATGTTTTTAACGAATGACGCCGCAAGGCATCAAAAACTTTCATAATCAGGGCCGCGCGTTCAGCTTAACCCTGAAAAGAACGATCTTTTCGCTTGGCGCCGGGTATATCCCAAAAGGGGTGAAGATTATGAAAGAATATTTTCTATAGGCCGGTGAAGCGGCTACAATATCTTTCACGAATATGGCTGAGCGCCTGCAGAGCATGAAAGGTTGAGGATTTTCCGGGAAGAACAACAAAGGGCAAAATCACTTATTGAATTCGTTATCAGATGGCGAGGTCCTTATCGAGCATCTCCTTAAGTATCTCCCTGTGGCAGCGCTCGGTATCCTTGCAGGTGCAAAGTATGGTCACATTTCCGCCGGAGTTCCTGATTATCTCCTTGAGTTCGCCGTACGCCTTCTTCTTTTCATCGCCCTTGAACTCCTGCCTGTAGCTTTTGGCGAACCTGTCCCAGCCGAGTTCCCCGGCCTTCCACTTCTTTATCAGGTCCGGGGCAGTGCCGAGCCCTTTGAGCCAGCGCCCGGCCTTTTCCTTTTTTACGCCCCTCGGCCAGTACCTCGTCACAAGAACCCTCTCCCCATCGTCCTTTGATACCGGGTCGTATACGCTTTTTATCTTTATCATATCTGCATTCCTTTAAACCCCTTCCCGCTCTCAGGCGGGAAGGGGTTTAGCCGTCATCTATGTTTTTTTCTTTTTACAGGTGCATTCCGAAGATTTTTTCTTGCAGCCGCTGCACACCCCGTTCTCTATCGGTGCGCCGCATTTCATGCACGGCGTACATCCGCATGTCTGACACATAAGACACCTCCTTTTTTGGCGGAAGACGTCGGAGCCTTCCGTGCGGCCCGTCCAAAGGCCGCGGGTTAAAAAGAAAGATACCGCCATTCATGGCGAACTCTTCAGGGACAGAAACGGTCGCTATATCGCCCGCCTTGCCCCGCGCTCCCATACAAGTATTGACAGACTGGCCGGCGTTGTCAACACCCGCCCGCTCAGAAACAAAAAAAGCCGCGGTCAACCGCGGCTTTTTTAAAAACTCTCTGAAAATCTGCAAGATCGGCGATATGGCAGGTTACATAAGGGCGCGTGACGCGCCGGCGGGAATCAATGAATTCCTATCGTCCCGCGCCTTTGCCGGCCATGCCGGGAACGCTCACCTCAATCTTTTTATAGCCGGGCGGTATGTCGAAAAGAGCGCTCGCGGCCCCTCCGATCTTTATGTTCTTCCATGTCATCGTTATCGATTTGTCCTCTGTCTCGAATTTGACGGGAAGTCCGTTAAGGTCGGTTGCCTCCCAGATGAACCCTGAGCTTTCCCTTTTTCCTTTCCTCGTGATATCCACATGATATTCCCTTGCCGGATGGCCGTCGACAGTGCCGGAGCCTATCGGCTTCTTTTCAACCTTGAAGTCAGGCGAAGTAAAGGGAGGAAGGAGTTCCCGCTTGAGGTCTATCGGCATCTCGACGTAAAGTTTGCTTTGAGGCATGAGCATCCAAACGACTTTTTTGTCTCCCCGCAGGATCGTTATCGCCTTGCCTCCGTCCGAATTCATATCCATCCTCTGAACGTCGTCCCTTACATAGATCTTCGACGTGAACGTGCCCGCCCGCGAAACGGTCGTTAGGTCGGCGGAATAATTGATCCCGGCCGCGGCTTCAACCGCGGTAAAAAGTGAAAAGATGATAATAAGGAGAAAAAGCGGCCTTTTAATCATGACGGACTCCCTGTTTTTGTTGCGGCAAGTATTTCTTTTTTAGCACAGAAGGGCTCTGAAAACAAGGAACATGAGAAGATTCTCTATACGGACGGATAAAAATAATGATACAATAAATTTTTTACAGCCTGTGGCGATGCGGCGACAAGCACCGGCCTTATCGCCGATCCTCGCGAGGCACCGCTCTCATCGTCAACCCCGTTGGGACATACGCCTATTTTATCGGAAGAACGTCTTTACCGGGTGAGCCACGACTTCGACCTCATGGTCAGCGTGGCGTACGGGAATATCCAGAAGAGTGTGAAGAAGGCCAAGTAGCTGTAAAATATCCCGTAAAGGAAGTCCCATGACCTCTCGCTCCGCAGATAATAAAGGGTGTAGAAGAAAGATGCAAGCCCGATAGTCTGGAGGGTGTTCAAGGCGATATCCGGGTGTCTGGCGGAAAGGTAGGCCAAGAGGCCGAGGCCCGAATACCAGATGGGATAGCCTATGTCGCTTATAAGCGATTCGGCGGCCGCCATGAGACTGGACTTCCATGGCCGTTGCCAGAGGATACGTATAAGTCTTATCTCCTCGCGCACGTGGCTCCTATCCCAGCGCAGAAACATCTTGCAGAGTGTCCCGTAGCTTTTGGGTACGACGGTGCGGACTACCGCGGTATTCTGGTAGACCGTGTCGTAACCGGCCGCGAGGATGTAGTTGGTCAGGGCGCGGTCTTCGCCGTGCGGGCACTCCGCTCCGAGAAACCTCTGGGACATCCATGCGTCAAGCGCCGCCCTGACGGCGGATGTCCGGTAGGCCGACAGCGCCCCTGGACAGCAGACGACTGTGCCGTAAGTCGATTGCGCGGCCCTAATGAAATCGAACGCTATGATAAAGCGGACGTTGAGCATCCTCGGTATGATGCCGTCGGAAGTGTTGAGCACCACGACCTTTCCGGCCACCGCCCCGACCGAGCAGTCCCGGAACGGTCCGGCGACGGCAAGGAGGGCTCCCTGTTCTATTACGCTGTCGGAGTCTATGGTCACCGCCACCTCTCCGGCCGCCTTGCGAAAACCAGCCTCCATAGCCGCCTTCTTGCCCCTGTTCTTGGAAAACCGGATGGCGGTTACCAGGCCGGGGTGCCTCTGGGCCGCCCGCTCCATGTGGCTGTATGTATCGTCCGTGCTCCCGTCGTCGACGGCAATTATCTCGAGCCTGCCGGCCGGATACCTGGCGGCGGCCACTGAGTCGATGGTCCTGGCGACCATCTCCCCCTCGTTGTAAGCCGGGATGATGACGGTCAGGCTCGGCGCATCATCCGCGCCCGCCAGGTCGAACGGCCTGTATCTGAGCCATAGGACTGTGCGCAAGCATAGGAGTAGCAGGCTCAAAGCCGTCCATATCAGAGCGGGGTATGCTATTAACATTGCGTGGGGGTGCCTTGCGGCAATCGATAAAGGGTGGGAGAAGACTTGGCCGGAAAACCCCGTATACATAAGGATGAGGAGGCCTAAAACTATCACGGACTTTATCGCGAAATCCCAGAGTCCTGAATTACTCCCCCGTGCAATTGTCGTAATTTCATCAAAGTCTTGCGCCATGTTCCTTACCTCCGGTGAGTTGCCAAAGCATTTCCTTCGGCGCCATTACAATGCCGCCTAACGCGCCCGTTCGAACAGGGCAAATTTCCCGAACGTCTATAATTTGCGATTTATTATTTATTTTTGAGCCAACGGGACGCTACTGGTATTAGCATTAAGCGTGCCATTAAGATGAGGGCGAAATTTCTTACAATAAAACAAGGGCTTATCGACTCGACATGCCGGTTTTTGTTTCTCGTTGCAAACCATATGGTTTAGCGGATGCACCTTTTAGTGCAGAGCAGGATGCTTTTATAATCCTGCACTTGTCGAGCCTGTGCTGGTTGGACATAGATCTTTTTACTTTACCCCTATTTATGCTTAATATATTAGGGCTCTGCCGAGCAGTCTCCCGACGTCGCCGGGGGTCTCCACGCTGTAGCGCGCGGACGTCTTGACGTAACTTCCGACCTTTAATGTGAGACCCTTATTCCGAAGCGCCCTGAACGCCGTCTCGTCCGTCAGGTCGTCGCCTATATAGACCGGGTAAAAACCTTTTCCGAGCCGCCGCAACAGCCAGAGCGCGGCAAGGCCCTTGTTCCACTTTGCCGATGGCACGAGTTCAAGGACCTTCTTGCCTTTTTGCGGCGAAAGAATTTTTTTTTCGACAAAGGGTCTCGATGCCTCTTGAAAACCCCTGAGGACGAAAGGGACATCTTTTTTTTCTACGGAGCGGTAATGAAGGCTTATCGAGAACAACTTGTCCTCAATGCGCGCCCCCTTTATGCCGCCAACAGCTTTCTTAAGAAGCCGCTTTACCGCGATTATGCGGGGCCGCGCATTAAAGGCCGCGGGATGCGTGTATCTAACATCGGGGCAGGCTATATCGAAGCCGTGGTTGCCAGCGTAGCATATGCCCCGCACTCCCGCCATCTTCCTTACGTCCCTCAGGGAGCGCCCGCTCATGATTATCGGATAGAGGCGTTCGGAGGCGGCGAGCCTCCGCAGGAGCGACCTCATGTGGCCCGGCAGGACGCATTTGGAGGGGTCTTTTCTTATGGCCACCAGCGTGCCGTCATAGTCCAGGAAAAGGGCGATCTTTTTGCCCGACTTTAGAACCGACCATAATTTATCCAGGCCCGAGTTCCCCTTCATACGTTATCACTGAGCCTGAGCCTGCCAAGGTCGGTTACGAGGTTCCCGGCCCAGCGGTATATGTTATTTTCCCTTATTACCGCGCGCATCCTTCTCATCCTATCGGCCCTGTCGTTCCTGTCCATCGCGAGGGCGGAGTAAGTGGCGTCAGCCGTCGCCTCCACGTCATAGGGATTGATGATTAGCGCGTCGACGAGCTCGCGTGAGGCTCCCGCGAACTGGCTCAATACGAGAACCCCGTCCCCGTCGTCCCTGGCGGCGACGAACTCCTTGGCCACGAGGTTCATCCCGTCGTGGAGCGAGGACACGATGCATACGTCCGAGGCCATGTAGAACCTCTCTATCGTCCGGTGGCTGTGCTGCGCCTTGAGAAATACGATGGGCTTCCATGATCCGGCCTGGAAGCGCCAGTTGATCCTGTCGGCCAGTTCCTCGACCTCGGATATCAGGTCGTGATAGCGTTTTATGTGCGTGCGGCTCGGCGCGCCGAGCTCGACGAAGGTGAACTTCTCGATGAACTGCGGATATTTCTCGAAGAACCTCTCGATAGCCCTGAACCTTTCGGGTATGCCCTTCGTGTAGTCTATACGGTCGACCCCAACGCCAAGAAACTCGGCCTGAAACCCCATCTCTTTAAAGATGTTTTCCCTTATCTCGCGCCTGTCCTGCCGCGGGGCGCTCTCGCGCTGGTTTTCAAAGGCGACGCTTATGGGATACGGGCGCACGAGGGTGGCATGGCCGCCGCGGACGACCATGAACTGCTCCCAGTCGATCTTGGATTCGAGGAACCTGTCTACGGTATCGAGGAAATTGTTGCAGTGGATCTGTATGTGAAAGCCGATGAGGTCGGCCCCGAGCATCCCCAGAAGTATCTCCTGGCGCCAGGGGCATATGCCGTACGCCTCGGGGTTCGGCCAGGGGATATGCCAGAAGATGGCCACCTTCGCGTCCGGGCGCTTCTGCTTTATGAGGTACGGAAGAAGGGCGAGGTGGTAGTCCTGGATGAGTACCAGCGGCGATTCCTCGGACTCTATCTCCTTAAGCACGGCCTCGGCGAACTTCTCGTTGACCTCCTGGTATTTGACCCAGTCCTCGA
This sequence comes from Deltaproteobacteria bacterium, assembly GCA_021825035.1. Classification (GTDB taxonomy): domain Bacteria; phylum Desulfobacterota; class GWC2-55-46; order GWC2-55-46; family GWC2-55-46; genus JAKAIQ01. The sequence continues at coordinate 7,659 of JAKAIQ010000046.1, forward strand.
GCCTGAAGGTCGGCCTCGTGTGCGTGATGTGGCAGAGCGGCCAGATGCCCTCGTTCGAGAAGCCGTAATAGTAGCCGTCCTCCTCCTCTTTCGTCAGCCAGACCCTTTTAAGGGTATAGGCAGGCTCCTCGGGCGGCACGCGGAGCTTGTCGTCCGCGTCGACGGTCTCCCGGTCGGCCTCGCCGCTCCCGCTGGCTATCCACACGCCGTCGCATATGCGCATCACAGGGTCGAGGGCCGTTACGAGCCCTCCGGCGGGCATTATGGCCTTTACCGCGCGCCCCTCCCTTGTGTGCATGTAAGGCTCCCTGTTCGAAACGAGAAAGAGCTTCTTCCCTCCGAGCTCACGGAGCATGTACTCCTTGAGCCTCTGGGCGGTCCAGAGGGACTCGGCCCGAAACCTGAGCCGCGCCTCCTCCTCGGCCCGTGCGCGCGCCATGGCGAGGCTCTTGGCCATGAAGGTCACCTCCGAGATGAGGGGCTCGAGCATCGTGCCCTTCGGAATCCCCGCCGGGTAATGGGGCTTCCCCTTCCCCGTGCGTACGTCCCTTATCCACCGCGCGACAAGGGCTATCGGCCCTTCGACGCTCCAGCGGACAACGATAAGGGTAACGGCCACTATGAAAACGGAGAGCGCTAAAAACCTTATGAGGTTGTAACGCCATATCTCGGCAAGCCTCGCGTCTATATAGGAAGCGTCCTGGAAAAGAGCGAGCGCGCCGATCGGCTGGTCGTCGGAGAGGATCGGCATGGAAAAGACGTATACCTTCTTTCCGTCGATCCTCATGAGCTCGCCCGAGGGCGTTTTATCCGTCAGGGAATCGACCACCACCGGTATCTGGTTGGACACGGCCGGAGCGAGGCTCGGCGTGACCGATATCACGCCGCCGCGGGCGTCGAAAACCGCCACGCCCTTCAGCCTTTCGCGGTCCCCGAAAATCTTCACGAGACGGTTAAGCCTCGCGGCGGAGTTCGCCTTCACGAGCGGGGCGGACGTCTCTTTGAGGCTTTCGGCGAGCACCACGGTGCGCCTCTCAAGATCGTTTACGAGGCGCTCCTTTTCCCTGATCACGCTGTAGAAAGAAAAACTCACCACCACGGCGGCCACAGTGATTATGAGAGAGACGACAAGACGAATCGATATCTTCAATGCAGTTCTGTTACGCTCCTTCCCGATTTTTCCATTACACGGCGGGCTGAAGAATAATGACGCCGGGTTATGGCTGATTATCGTCATGCCATAGGAATGTTCCGACCAGGGCCGGGCACGGGCGCACAAATGATTATGGACGATATTGTAACATATTCAAAATATCCGAGGAAAGGATAACTCACATAATGAGAAAGGCCTGCTCGCCTGCCATAACCGAAGGCACTCAATTCGGAATGATAGCCTTCGACGACAACCTGACCGTGAAGGAGCGATGGGACCTGGTCAATTACATACGGGCGCTCGGCAAGGCAAAATAAGCGCATGCGCGCTGTCGCATCGCCGTCATGATGGATTTTCAACGATTTTTAATGATCGAAAAGCTGATATTTTAATCTTTTTGTATTGTAATACGTCTAAACATCTCATCGGGCGTCCAAAGTCTCCTTGCGTTGATAAATACATGCCTTACAAATAAAAAAAGATGCCCGCTCGCCGTCGCCAAAAAATTATGAACCGTAACCGGTTGATCTGCTTTGATATTTTTCAAATGACCTTGCGTTTTCGGCCCGCGCTGTAATAAAATATTCCAATCCGTGTTTGCGCCTGGCAGGCCGCTCTGTCGCAAAAACAGGTCTCCGTTCTCAAGCAAAGGGAAGCAATATGGGCAGCATAGGAATCGTCTTAGGTGTCTTTCTTATGTTCTCTCTTGGCGTATCCTGGGTCGCCGGCGACAAGGAAAAGGCCCGCCTTGAAGATACGATAAAAGAGAATAAGAACGTGCAGAATCAAATGACGCAGGACATGAACCTCGCGAAGCTGCGCCAGGCCAAGACCCAGGAGGAGGTAAAAGACCTCGAGGATCAGCTAAGGGCGGCGGTCGAAGAAAAGAAGAAGATCGAGAGGACGCTTGCCCTGGAAGAAAGACAGAAGAGGATAGATGCGCTCGAAGGCAAGGATAAAGGCGCCGCGACGTCCGACCAGAAGGGCGACAGCGGCGCAAATAGCGGAAACGTAAACCAGACATCCGGAACGCCCGGCAACAAAGACGCTCGGGAAGTCGACCTTTCGAAGGAACGCGAGAAGATAAGGGGCGAGGTTGAAGCGGAGGTCAAGCAGAAGATTTCGGAACTTGAGACCAGGCTGACTGCGGCGCAAGAAGAAGAAAAGAGGATAGATGCCGAGACCCGGCTCAAGATAGAGGAAGAGGCGCGTAAAAGAGCGGAATCCGCATGGACACAGGCCGAGCTTGAGAGGGCCAAGGCCCAGGAGATGGCCGCGAAGAGCTCTAAGCTCGAAGCCAGGCTCAAGGAAGCGGAAGAATCCATTAAAAAGGAATCCGCCGCACGAACGGAGGTCGACAAAAAACTCGCCGCGGAAAAGACGGCGAAAAAGGCCCTTGAAGCGAGGCTGAACGAGACGAAGGAGGCCTTTGCGAGCTTGAAGGCGACGGCTGACACGGCAAAAGACCTCATAGCCAGAAATAGCGATCTCGAGGCGAAGCTCAAGGAAACGGGCCTCGTGAGCCTTGAAGGCAAGGCTGCCAACTACGTGGCCCGGAAGCTCATTGAACGCAACGCCGAGCTCGAATCCCTGTTGAAGGAAGAGAAACTCGCGCACGCTCAATCCGATGCGGCGAGGCTTCAGGCCGAGACGCTCCTCGCGAACTCCGGGAGCGGATCAAAGTCTAACGTGAAGGGCGCCGCCGTCGAGCTGGCGAGCGATCCCGACGGCGCGGCAAGGCTGGAAAAACTCAACGAAAAAAATTCCGGGCTTGAAGACAGGACAAAACAGTCGGAGGCTGCGCTGGCCCAGGCGGAAGCCGCGCGTTTCATGGCGGAGAAGCTTGCCGCCAGGAACAGGGAGCTTGAAAAAAAGCTCGAGGCCGAGGAGCTTGCGAAAACCGGCGCGGCATCGAGCGGGGCCGTAATAAAGAGACTCGAGGCCGAAAGGGAAAAGACGGAATCGAAGCTTCGCCAGGAAGCGGAAATAAGAAAGAATCTCGAGGCGCGGCTGAGGGAGGCCGAAGCGCAAAAGGCCTCCGGCGAGGAGACGATAAAAACGTACCGGCTCGCGAAGGAAGACGCAGAGAAAAAACTCACCCTGGAAGAAACGGCAAGAATGGAACTTGAGCGCAGACTGAAGGACGCCGGGGCAAAGGCCCCTGCCGAGGGCGTGAGCGGAAGCACAGGGACGGCAAAGAGCGGCGCCGCGGCAGGGCCCTCTCCGGAAGAAGCCGGGAGGCGCGCCCTCGAAGAAAGGCTTAAAGTCGCCGATGGCTTGATGGCACTGGAGTCCGAGACCGTAACAAAAGCCGGGAGCGCCAAGGAAGCGGCGGAATCGAAGCTGCTTCAGATGGAACAGGCAAAAAAGGAGCTTGAAGGCAGGTTCATGGATAAATTGGAAGCCGAGGTCGCCTTGCTCGAAAAAGCGGCGCGAATCAAGAATGAAGATCCGCGGAGGCCCGCCACCCTCAGCGAAAGGGAAGACATGTTGAATAAGCGGATTGATCGGCTGAACGTCATGGCAGACGCCATATTCAATGGAAAAACGGCTGAAAAAACGGCCTCAGCCGACAGGGAAACGCCGGAGATGTCCTCCGACGAATTCATGGCGGCTTACGATAAGCGCCTTGGAGGCGCCGGGAAAAAGACCTACGACGTCTACGTGGTCAGGGCCGGAGACAACCTGTGGAAAATAGCGGGCAGGAAGGACGTATAT
>JAKAIQ010000047.1 GCA_021825035.1 Deltaproteobacteria bacterium
GCGTGTTGTTTTCCCATAAACGCTGGAAATCCTGTTGCTGAATTTTTAATAGGCTTTCCATTAATTGGCTGAGACAAGCGCGGCATGTGTATGTACCTCCTGTCTTACTATCTTGGTACAGCCAATAGCATCGCGTCAAGGAGGCGTTTTTCCTCGCTTCCTTTGGGGTATAGAGCCGAGAGGGCGTTGGCGAGGCGCAGGAAGTCCGGCCCCCGATCCTGTTCGGCCTTAAGCAAGGCACGAAGGGCGTTGGCCCGGCCGCTGGCCTGTAGGACCATGGCCGCGTGGACGCGGTCAAGTGTTGTGGCCTCTCTGCGTGTTTTTAACTGCTCATCGGAGATGTCCGCGCCCTTCTTCTTTTTCCTGCCACGCACCTTTAATTCAGGCACAGAACCTTCAGCGCCTTCGAAAAGCGATAGTTGCGCCGAGGCCGGGTCTTTCTCCAGCCTGTCGGCAACCACATCCGCGCCTTCTTCTCCGAAGAGGACCTTGGCGCGTTCCGATATAGGGAGGAGATGGACAATCCCCTTTTCCGTCTTGATTATACGCCCTTCCCATTCAGGGAGATGGATGCCTAAAGGCTGCGCAAAGCGACGAGCAACATCAAAGGGGAGGCTGAAACCCGTTTTAGAAATACGAGAAGAAGTTTCCTCCTCATCCAAATCTTTGCCAGTATCATCTTCGCCTTCAACACCGATAGAAGCACCGCCTATTGTAGAATGCCCGATGAAAGCATATTTTTTACGCTCTTCGTCCGAAGCGTCTCCCCAATCTGGAGTTCCGGCTGGAGCTATTAATTTGGTTTTTGGTGCTGGAACAGAATTCACTACGGTGCTAGGAATCTTTACCCATACAGGTTTTCCTGTTGTAGAATTATCCTTTTCGCTTGTGCTCTGGAGCGTCCAGAGGAAGAGGGCCGTTAGGCGGGCATCTTCTTCAAGCGCACCGGCGGCGCCGTTACGGGCCTTTGCCTCCGCGGTGCCGAGTATCTGTTCAAGGGCGGTTCTGCCGACCACTTCCCAGACCTTCTCAAGATATTCGGCAAGCTTGACCTCACGTCCATCCGCAGTCTCGACTCTGGAATATCGGCTGAATATCTCAAGGGCCGGGCCTATGCAGGCGAAGACGAGGTCTGCGCCGTGGACGCCTTCTGCCTGAAGCCTTTCCATCCAGTCTCCGACCCGATTGGGCAATTCACGGAGAACTTCAGCCCAATCCCCAACAGGCGCGTCCTCAGGTCGGGGGCGACAGACGAGATGGACGCTGGTCTCAAGCGCCGCATATCCCTGCCCACGCATGCGTTGCTTGCGTTCCGTGGCTATGGGCCAAGAGCCTGTTGTGCGCCAATCCGCTCGCACAAGGGCTGAAACCAGCGCTTCCCAGCGGTCGGTATCCTTGTGTGCGAAGACAACCGATGCAATGCCGTCCTCACGGATGGTACGCTTCATCTGGCCGAACGCATCGCGCATATGGCTTTCATACCATTGGCGGTCATGCATGCCGCCGTCCTTGACAGCGCGGTTCTCGGTCAATTCACGGGCTTTTTCTGTCTCAAGGGCGGCGAACGCCTGCGGCAATCGGCCCTGTAAACCGAGCCGGAGCCAGCCGTAGAAGAAGTCTGAGAGGTGCGCATAAGGGATCTGGTTTGCGTAGGGCGGATCGGTGAAGACTACATCCATAGACTCATCGGGCATGATAGAATCCAGGGCATTCGCCAGGAGCGGCGAGGACGGCTGATAGCGGACGGACGCGAGGTGCCGTATTGCGTTACGGACGCTACGGACGGAGTACCCCAACCCCTCGCAGTTCGGGCTGAGAGGGTTTCCCTCGACGAAATCGGCGCGCATGGGAACGCCGGAACCCTGTATGAAGATTGACGTTACGCCTTCCGAGAGCCATACGCACAGCGAGGTATGGTATTGGGCGTTGTCCGAGTAAGCCGCATAAAGGCACGCAGCAAGGGCGTTGAGCAGGTCTTTGTCTTTTACCTGCTCCGTGGCCTCCTTTAAGGCATCCTCGATGACTTCATGGATTACCCAGCGCGAAAAGACCTGCCTGGGTGCGAGGACGTCGAACCAGCTGGTAATACCGTAGGGGCGTGGTCGAAAACCTGTATCACCCTCTGGTGGTGCAGGAGGCATTTCAATATGAATAGATTTTGATTTTTCTTCAGCTCTTGCGAAGGCTTCATGGTCTTCTTGTGTGGGGGCGTAATAGTCCTTTCCACGTCCACTATGATTTTCTCGAACCACTGCAAGAAGGATAGAATCACTTGCGCCGCCTCTCTTATCACGCAACTGCGCCTGAACGCGCTCGCGCGGCGTAACCAAATGGCACTTCGGACAGGTTGCTTTGTTGCCAGCGACAGTTCCATGCTGAACTTCCCCCTCATTAGTAGGGGCAAAGACCTCGATACGGGGCTCAAGGGAGTCTTTAGGATAACTGATGCGCAAGGCCTTCCTTCTGCCCTTTGCGTCCGATAGCGATAGGTTGCGAACCAATGGAATAGTAGCCCCACACCCGCTTGCCTCGCACTTTACCGTCCTCGCCCAGAGATACGCCAGAGGCTTTCGCTTTTGTGCGTCCGCCGGATAATAAGACTCAAGCCGCTTTTCGCTCTCCCTGAGCACCCATTCGGACCATATCTCAAAAAGATCGGCAAGCTCCGGCCCGTTGCGCCCGCACCATTCGAGCGCGATCTTTAGGAGGAGCCAGGCAACGGGGTTAAGCTCAGATGCCGTAACTTCACAACCCAAGCGCAACCCCTCCAGCGGAATGGAGCCGCCGCCTGAGAAGGGGTCCATGACATGGGGCGCTCCGCCGTAAGCGGCCTTTACCAGCTCACGCGCCGAGGATACATAGACCGTTTTGCCCACAAGGTCCCAGTTGGATAGCTCGGCCACGAAGGCCAGAAGGGCCTGCCGGAGATCGGCGTCAGCAGGGCCGATTTTTCTGAATTGCTGAAGGACCTTCCGTGCCGCTGTCTTGAATTCCTCAGGGCATTGCGGGTCCACAGGGTCAGGCAGAAGAAGCGTCAAGAGCAGGGCGCGGCACGACGCCAATGGCCTCCGCGCCCACCAAGAATGCAAGAGGGAAAGATGCCCGCTATCAACGCGCGTCTTGCGGTTGTTTTCCTCGACGCACGCATCATTGACGGCGGACAGGGCAAAATCCACCTCGGCTAATCGTTTACATTCTTTAGGGATCACGATTTTTCCTTTGGGCGATAATCCTGCGTGTCAAGGCACGAATCGTATGCATGCCGGTCAACCCTGATCCAGTCGGTCTTGTCGATTCCACGCGTGGTGGCAGACGTGGGGCTGGAAGGAAAGGCAGAGGCCAACTTAATCCATCTCTCCTGTTGCGAAGCTATAAGTCGAACTTCTTCTGCGGCTTCCGTAAGGTCCTGATCCTGGCTGAAGATCAACGCCACATCATATTGTTTTTCACGCGCAAGTTTTACGATATCAAGGGCAATGCGAATATCAATGCCTTTTTCCTGGCCTACAAGGATGGTGCTTGCCCGGCCATCTGGAAGCGCAATTGTTTGATTACGATAACGAAGCTTGCGAGAAAAAATATGAACATTGGGTCTACTGCCCATTACGGCAAGCTTTGCCGCCCAAAAATGATTCCAGAAAGGCTTGTCTTCAAAGCTTGGTATACCTGTATAAAACCGTGTCTGGTGAAGTTCCCAGCCGTTGCCTCTACATATTCTTGCGGCCAGACATATTGCGTCATAGTTCGGATATTTATAACCAAATGCCTACTTGGCTGCATAAAAAAGATTTTGTCCATCAACAAAGGCGATTGCGCGTTTGACCAGCGGTTCAGATGCCACAATGCCCCCCTAAGAAAAAATAACCCCGCTCGAGGCCTTCAACGATGCATCCGGCTGGTCGAGCGGGGAGTAGATAGCTTATACAACACAATTATTTGGCTTTTATTCCCTGCTTTTAATATTATTATCATATTTTTCATCTGATTTGTCAACCCCTATAATCGCCTACGAATTGCCTTTAACGCGTTCGGCATTAGCCCTTTACATTACAATCCTATCACTTCAGCGTTTAGTGATAAGATTATCTTATCAACCCTTGATACGCTCCCATTGGGCATCGGGGCCGCAGCCAAGACACCTTACATTCTTCTCCGTTATCAATTTTCTCCATATGGCGCATCTTCTTCCTTGACCTTCATCGGTTTAGTCACGGCATCCACAGAAAGATAATAATGCGCTACTTTGGTCACCTCATGCCAAGGGAACCTGGCCGGGTCATTAATCGGCTCCTGGAGCGTAGGCTTGACGTCGCAGTTTGTGACGACATAGAGCCAGTAGCAATCCCGCCGGTCTTCGGCAACCCTGCGCTCGTTTGGAGTAAGGAGTATGGTGCCTGAAAACCCGCCAATGCCCTTAACCTCGATAAGCCTTAAATCTCCGGAGTTCAGGTCAAGGCTTGTGATGTCGTACCCGAGGTTCTTTTCATGGACATCGAAGACCTGGCGGCCCTGAGAACGCTCATGCTCCATGGCGACCTGCATGGCAATGGCCTCGGTCTCGAAGTTCGGTTGCAGACGCCTTACCTCAGGGGTCTCACGCTCCGGGTGAGGCAGGACTATGACGCTTGCTGTCCGTTCAACTGCCTGAAGCGACAGGGACCTCTGGCGTTCGAGCTCCTGGCGCCTCTTATCCCGGCGGGAAAAAAGCTCCGCATGCCGCGCCTCGGCCTGCGCAAGGCGGCCTTCGGCGCCCTGGACCTTTTGCTCGACCTCAGCAGCCGCCTTCCCGATCTCCTCGTCAACCCGCTGAAGCAACTCGGTCAAGGAAAGCTCCACATGGGCCGAGATACGCTCAATCTCCGTTATACGCTCTGCCCTGACCTCTTCCAGGAAAGGCTTAAGTGCGTTGTCATTCAGCCACTCGGAGGCCTCGGGCAACATCGAAACGGCCGGGAGGCTCTCCACATCCCCGGCCTGGGTAAAGTTTCCGAGTATACCGGGCTCGCACAGGCTGGCATCCCCATTTTCGGCAATCTTTACGGCAAAGAGCCTTTCATGTATTACATGGCCAAGACCGTCCACTACTCTGGCGCGGTAAAAATCAATCCTTGCAGGCGAATCGTGCTGAAGCGAATAAAAGCAGGCCCCCTTACCGAAGGGCTCCTCTGCCAGAGAGAGCGTGTGTCTGCGGACCACCTCGAACAGTGGATGGCCCGGCGTGACCCATTCAAGGTTGTTTTCCTCCGCGGTCTCCCTGTCGGTCGAACAGCGGGGATATTTGCTTGCCAGGGCCGGGAGCCTCCAATCGGGCTCGGCCTCGTAGCGCCTGAGCACGGAAGGGGTCCTGCCGGGCTCAAAGGTATGAGGAAGGGCCGGGATGAACTTCAAGTCGAACCTGGCGTATTCGGCAGCCTCCTTCACGAACCGGGCGATAGTTTCAGGCACGACGCGGCGCTCCTGGGCGCGGGCCCTTCGTTCGATAAGCATCTCGAGGTTGAGCTTTTTCGATGCAAGCCCTTCAAGGGCGTTCCGGCAGATGGCGCGGAATTGTTCGGCGTCGACGTTCTTTAAAAGTCGGTCTTCAAGGTCTGCATCGCCCAATCTGCCAGCGTAATAATCCCTTAGCACGCGCTCTACCTGGGCGGACGGAAGCACCTCGCCGACAACGTTGAAGACGGCGTCGTCATCGAGGGCGTCTCTTATCTCCTGAAGCTTTTCGAGCAGGCGTTGCAGCACCTTGCCTTCAATCGTATTCGTGGCCACGAAGTTGAATATCAGGCAGTCCTTGCGCTGGCCATAACGGTGGATGCGTCCCATACGCTGTTCAAGGCGGTTTGGATTCCACGGAATGTCGTAGTTGAAGAGGATATTGCAGCACTGGAGGTTTATGCCTTCACCTGCCGCCTCGGTGGCCACAAGGACCTGGATATTGCCGTCCCTGAACTGCTGTTCGGCATAGAGGCGCGTCCCGGCTTCATCGCGTGAGCCTGGCTTCATGCTGCCGTGGATGCACACTACGCTAAAGCCCCATCCCTTCAGGCGGCCCATGAGGTAGTCGAGCGTGTCCTTGAATTCCGTGAAGAGGAGAAGCCTTTTATCCGCATGGTCGAAAAAGCCCTCCTTCTGTAGGAGCTCTTTCAAGCGTGAAAGCTTTGCCTCGGCCCCCGAGTCCTCTACGGCTTTGGCCTGTGCCGCGAATTGTCCGAGTTCCTTGACCTCTTCACGAATCTGCTCGGCGTTCCCGGTAAGGGTGATGGCCTCGAGCATTTCTTCAAGACGCGCCTGTTCGCTCTCCTCCATCTCCTCAAGTTCCTCAGGGGTCGGAAGCTCGGGCGGAGCAAGGCGCGCAAGCTCATGGGCGCGCTTAAGGCCTTCTTCGAGCCTCTTCGCACGATTCTCAAGGGAGTGCCGGAGGGCATAGGTGCTTGAGGCAAGACGGCGCTGGTATAAAGACATCAGGAAGCCCACGGCCCGCGCCCGTGGGTCCTCCCCTTGCGCCGCGGCCTTAGCGCTTTGTTTCTTCACGAAGCGGGTTACGTCCTTGTAGAGTTCGAACTCGGGGCCGTCTATCTGAAAATCCACCGTATGGGGTATGCGTTTGGTGAATATCTTCTGAGCCACCCATGTACCGTCGGATTGGCGCTCTGGGAAGTATATCATCGCCTCTTTTGTCCGGCGCAGGTAAAAGGGGGCACGCCTCTTGTCCATGGCCTCGCGGATAGACTTGATGTCAGCGTAAGCGTCTGCGTCGAGAAGCTGCAGAAAGAGGCTGAAGTTCAACGGATCGCCCTTGTGCGGCGTGGCGGTAAGAAGCAACATGTGGTCTGACGTGTCCCGCAGAAGCTCGCCCAGCTTGTAGCGCAGGCTCTTATGAGACTCGTCAGCCGCCGACATGCGATGGGCTTCATCTACGATTATAAGATCCCATTGGACCTGGCGCAGCCCTGGCAGTATCTCAGTACGTTTGGCAAGGTCGAGAGAGGTTATTACCCGTTTTTGCTCGATCCACTGATTAACGCCGAACTGGTCGCGGATGTCCTGCCCCTTCAGCACCAGGAATTTTTCGTCGAACTTTTCCTTAAGTTCTCTCTGCCACTGGAAGGCGAGGTTTGCAGGGCAGACGATGAGGATGCGTTCGGCAAGCCCCCGGAGCTTAAGCTCCCGGATAAGAAGCCCGGCCATAATCGTCTTCCCGGCTCCGGCATCGTCCGCAAGCAGAAACCGGACGCGGGCAAGCTTAAGGAGGTAATCGTATACCGCCTCAAGCTGGTGCGGCAAGGGGTCTACACGGGATATCGAGAGGCCGAAATAGGGGTCGAACTCGTATGCGATGCCGAGGGAATACGCCTGAAGACCGAGGCGGAGAAGGCGGCCGTCCCCGGCATAGCTGAATCGCGTGTCAAGAACGGTGAGGGGCTCGATGTCCTTGGCTGAAAGGGTAACCCTGCGGAAGCGCTCAGACTTAGTGCCCACGAGCCCCATAACCCAGCTGTCAGGGCCGTTCGTCCGTACGGTTTCAACGCGCATAGGCTCATTGAAGAGCGGCCCGGTTATAAGTTGGCCTTCACGAATGGTATGCCTTTCAGTCACTTTGAGGACTTCCTTCCTGCCTTACGGGCAGACGCGGCTCTGAACTTCCTTGCGCCTTTATTCTCGGTTACTTTTCCATCCTCAATCCACTTGTCGATATCTTCTTTCCTGAACCGCCAATTGGAGCCCACCTTGAAGCCCGGCAACTTCCCTCGATCAAGGAGATTGTAGATGGTCCTCTCCGTCACATTGAGATATCTGGCGAGGTCTTTAATTGTCAGCGTGGGTTCCGTCATCGGATTTATTCCAACTGCCTGTAACAAATACAAATTCCTTGCATTATATTCATATTTCTTCAGCGATGTTAAGAAAAAAGTTGGTGCTATAATTCCTCATAGAACTTACGGTATTAGATGCGGTTTTGAGATGATAGATCGGGCTACCATTCTTCGCTCAGCTTTCTGGAGTGGGCGGCTTACTTACAGGAAATGGCGCGGGTTTATCCGCAAGGGGCCGGAGGAGCACCTGCGGGTCTTTGTCCAGTCATTTCTCCACCTGCCCATGGACTGGTTGCTCAAGGAGATAGGCGAAGAGAGGTTCATATCCATCTGGCCTGAGGTGAGAAATGGGTTTGATAAGGATTCCCCGCTTGAAGTCACAATGCTTGACGCATGGGACGCGATATGGGGCGTGAAGGCCGCCGGGGATTCACAGTACCCCGTAAGCCCCGAAGTGGCGAGCCTTCCGAGGATGCGTCGCGAGGTCTTGAGAACAATCGTCAGCAATCCGGGGATAAGCGTCTACGACCTTGCCAAGAGGCTTAAACGCGATTACAGCAGAGTATTGAAGGACGTCCGCCTGCTTGCGGAGACGGGCGAAGTAGAGATTAGGCCAGACCCGCAGTCGAGCAGGAAGGCCAAAAGGCTTATACCAGTGCGCTCAATAAATATCGCTTTAGCTGGTATTCCACTCCATTGAGTGGTGTTCTCCGAAATTTCTAATCGAACGCCTGCCCGTTCTTAAAGGCGGCAGGCGGACGCACTTTACGAATTCCTTGACATAAACTTTACATAAACCAATCAAGGTAAAGCATAAGTCAAGTAAACGGTAAAGCGGATTCGAATGACGTTTCAGCCTTACTCCCTCGCCCTTTCCATGTCCAGGGTCATCTGCTGGACGTTTTTGACAAAGAACTTTTTGACCTTATCCCAGAAAGGCTTATCTTTACCCAGGAGTCTCGGCTCCGGATCGGCATCTGCGTCGCTGAAGTAGACGAGCGACTTGCCTATGTGAATGGGATTAATCCTGTCTGCGCCGAACCTTCTGATCATATTCTCGGCAACCTTCCGGAACGGGATGTCCTGAAGGACAAAATAGAGATCAAAGGAATCCCGTTTCGCGCCTCTCTGGCTTATAGCGATTATCTTCATCGCGGCTATGTCTATCACGCCTGCTACCGGCACACCTTCGGCCTCCTTCATTGCCTCGGCAAATGGATACGGGTAAACGAACATGGAGACCTTTATACCGTCAACCGTTACCGTGAGAGAGCCTTCGCTTTCTTCGAGGACCTTTGGGGTTAGTCCAAGTCGCTTCATTTCCTGAAAGACCTTCTCCGTAGAAAAAGCCTTTTGCGTGAAGAAGTCCAGATCGACCGACATCCTGTGTCCGATGTGAAGGGCGAGACCGGTGCCGCCCGCAAGAACGGCCTCATGTGCGCAAACGGTCTTATTGAGCTTTTTCAGTAGCTCTCGCGCCTCCGGTGGAAGACAGCTAAAGTGCATGACCTTCCCTAAACCATATGGTCCAAAAATTCCTGGACTTGGGCGTTATCTTCCTGCTTGCCTCAAGAGTTTCAATTATAAGCCTTGTAGGATAAAGCCTCTGTACCCAGCATATCGCATCCAGACCACCTAACTCAAGTACCCTTTCAATGACGTATCTGGCGTTCTTCTTAAGGTTGACATTCCGGGGGTCTGTGTCCCAAAAGAGATAATAAAACTCCTCGGGGACGTTCCTTTCCCTTTCCAACTCCTTGACCTTGCTGGCCACCTCTGGGTTTGAAAGGACTCCCAGGTATTTCTGCACCACCTTCTTGCCGCTTCTGTAGGCAAGGTAGGCGTACTTGTCATTTTTTATTATTATGCTCATGGAATTATTTTACCAAACAATGTTAGGTATGTAAATAAGAAATACGAGGGTTCAAAAAGGCCTGTAACCGTGCATCACGGTTGCGGGCCTTTGTTTTTTCTTAAGGGACACTTTACGAGAAAACATCGCATATACGCCTCAGATGGAAAAAATTTTTAAAAAAATGTCCCGCAGTATCATCTCAGACCCCCCTTTTCTTTATAGATAGGCTCACCGACAGTTTTAAGACAAACAACATCGTATATATGCCTTGGGATATAAAAAAATGAAAAAGTTTGTCACAAAAGTTCCATCAGCCCCCCCCCTTTATACAGTATAGGGAAATGCGATGGTTTTAGGGCAAACGTCGTAAGTATGAAATAGGAGTCAAATTCCTTGTCCAAAAAAGTCTCGAAATACCCCCTTTATACGATAGGGAACATTTTTATGGCCACGGCGCAACAGTTTCAGGGATTTTCCGGAATATACGTCTTAGAGGGAGAAGAAGTCCGCCAGTTTTCAGAGCGATGTCGTATATATGTCTTGGGAGAGAAAAAAGCTCCGACAGTTTTCGGAATTTTCCGGAATATACGTTTCAGAGGACGAAATGCCCCGACACTTTTTAGAAAAACGTCGTATGCATGCGTTAGAGGGTTGCAACATTTCGGCGTTTTGACGGCGCTATAGAGTAGAAGTAAAAATCTAAGGAGGTATCAGGATGCGGCAAACCTTTCGAAAGACCACAGACGAATTCAGCACACGAGACCTATATCTGGCCGCGGTCTTAAAGCAGGCGGGTATTCCGATCCATCGGGTCGAGGATAGCAATGGCCGAGGAGTCTTTGTCTTCCGGGCCTGCAAGGAGATTGAAGCGCTCACCAGGGATTACTTTAACGGCGCACTCAGGGTAGACCCTCAGGGTTTATTCGCGGTCTGGAAGAGCCTTAAATCAGCAGCGTACTCGGCTATCAGAGATGTGAGATAAAAAAAGCAGGAGAAGAATTCGAATGAAAAAGCCAGACACCCTATCCTTCGCAAAAGAGTACGTCCGAGCCGGGTTCTCGGTCATACCTCTGAAACCCCGGAGCAAGAAGCCTGCGATACCATCATGGCGTGAGTTTCAAAAGCGTCTACCTACCGAAGAAGAGCTCGAGACATGGTTCTGGAACGGTGGCCGGAACAATATCGGCATAGTGACCGGCACTATCTCCGGGCTTGCCGCACTTGACGCGGACTCGATAGAGGCAGTGGCGTGGTGTGAGGCCAACCTGCCCAAGACCCCCACAGTCCGGACAAGGAGAGGGCAGCACTACTACTTCAGATTTAAACCCGGGCTCAGGAATTCTGTAAGAATCAACGGATTCAATCTCGATGTACGCGGAGAAGGCGGCTACGTCGCGACCCACCCCTCAATTCACGAATCTGGGACTGTTTATCAGTGGGTAGGAGGTCGAGGTCTTGATGACGTTCAGCTGGCCGAATTCCCGACCCATCTACTGGCTGGTACGGGCAACAAGACATCACTCGCGTATGACGCCAAAGCCAGCTCCAGCTATGGACAGGCCGCCCTCGCCTCTGAACTGGCCAAACTGAATGCGGCTGTTGAGGGAGAACGAAATGACACCCTAAACCGTTCAGCCTTCTCCCTTGGCCAACTTGTGGCAGGGGGAGAGCTTGACAGGCATCACGTTGAGTCGGCTCTCTTGTCAACGGCGATATCCATAGGACTTACCGAATCCGAGGCCCGCGCCACCATTAAAAGCGGAATGGATGCAGGCGCAAAAGAGCCGAGGACGGCTCCGAATGGAGATTTGAGGCATGCCTCAACCGCTATTTCTGTTGAACCGTCC
>JAKAIQ010000048.1 GCA_021825035.1 Deltaproteobacteria bacterium
GGTAAGCACCCTCTCCGGAATGACGGCCTTCCCGGCCCGTTCGTTTATCCCGGCGGACAGCTCGTAGACGAGCGTCTTCGGCACGTCCTTTATGACGGCGAACCCTCCGGCCATGTCGCCGTAGAGGGTCGCGTATCCGACGCTCATCTCGCTCTTGTTCCCGGTCGTGAGGACGAGCCATCCGAACTTGTTGCTGAGGGCCATGAGGATGTTCCCGCGTATGCGCGCCTGCACGTTCTCCTCGGCGATATCCGGTTTTCTTCCCTTGAAGGGCTTTTTCAGGATGTCGAGATAGCTCTCGAAGACGCCGTCCATGGGCACGGTTATGAACTCGATGCCGAGGTTTTTTGCAAGGGCCCGCGCGTCGGCCCCGCTTTCCCCGGAGGTGTATCTCGACGGCATGAAAACGCCGGTTATGTTCTCCCTGCCGAGGGCGAGGGCCGCTATCGAAGCGACGAGCGAGGAGTCCACCCCGCCGCTCAAGCCTATCACGGCATGACGGAAGCCGTTTTTTTTCACATAGTCGCGCGTGCCGAGGACAAGGGCTTCGAGTATCTCTTCGTTTTTTTCAAGAGGCTCTTCCGCCCTTTTCGGGAGCCGCGGCCTCGGCTTCGGCCTCTTTTCGCAATCGAGGATTATCCTTCTCACGCCGTCGGCGGGCTCCCTCAGCCGCTCCTCCCTCTTTTTCGGGTCATGGAGGCGGGCCATGCGCGTGGCGTCGATGTTCAGGTCAGCCACTATCAGGTCTTCCTCGAACGGCCTGCCCCTCGCGATAACGGCGCCCTTTTCGTCTATTATCATCCCCTGGCCGTCGAAGACGAGCTCGTCCTGGCCTCCGACCATGTTGTTGTAGGCTATGATGACCTCGTTGTCCATGGCCCGCGTTATGAGCATCTCTTCCCTTATCCACGCCTTGCCCATGTGGTAAGGCGAGGCGTTTATGTTCACGATGACCTGCGCCCCGGCGAGCGCCTGCGCCCTGGCAGGCCCCTCCGGATACCATATGTCCTCGCATATCCCAACGCCCACGGTAACGCCGTTCAGCGTCACGTTCACGGGCGCGGAACCGGCCTGGAAGTACCTCATTTCGTCGAAGACCCCGTAGTTCGGCAGATACGTCTTGTGGTAGACGCCCGCGACCCTGCCGTCGTGGATGATGGCCGCGGCGTTGAAGATGTCTTCCTCGCGGTTCACGAACCCGGCTATGGCGGCAATGCCCTTTATCTTCCTGCTCAGGCCGTGCAGGCAGTCGATGTTGTCGTCTATGAACCCCGGCTTCAAGAGGAGGTCTTCGGGAGGATAGCCCGTTATGGAAAGCTCCGGGAAGAGGATGATGTCGCAGCCGAGCTTGCGGGCCTTTTCGGCGCAGGAGAGCATCTTCGAGGCGTTGCCGCCGAGGTCCCCGACCGTGACGTTTATCTGCGCCATCGCCAATCTCAATCGCAGCATGGGAAGAGATTATCAAAAGGAGGCTGTCGTGTAAAGGGGGTTCGGCTTTTTGAGGGAAGTTTCGGGCGCCGCGTCCACTTCTTTCCCGAAGAGGGGACGGGAGCAGGGGGAAAAAGGGGGTTATGAATGCTCCGCGCTTCCGGGAATCCTCGAAAATCTCCCCTGTCCCTTCTTTATAAAAGAGGGGAGCCGCGTAAACCTTCCTTTACAGGAGTTTCGGGAACGGCTATAATCCCCTCTGTAAAATGACAATCGACCCTCACATAATTTTTGAAAAGGCTGAAAAAAAGAGGAGGGCGTCGAAGTTCCTCGAAGCCATCCCGCTTTATCTCGCTTCCAAAAAGCTCGCGGCTGAGGATGACCTCAAAACCGCCTGTCTTTTTGCCCTCGGCGACGTTTACCGGATGGTCGGCGACTTCGAGAAGGCCAAAGGTTCGTACCGCGCGGCGCACAGGCTCGCCCTCGCCTCGAAGGACGAAGGGCTCGCCTTCGATTCTCTTGTCGGACTCGGTCTTGCCCTGCGGGCTACGGGCGACTTCAAGGAGGCTATCCCGCTCTTTGACAGGAGCCTCAGGTGGTACAAATTGCACGACGATGCCGAAGGTGTTGCGTTTACCCTCTGGGCGCGCGCCGGGGCCTACCGGATAAAGGGCGACCTCGCCTCCGCGCTAAAAGGGTTTAAGGAATCCAAAGAGATGTTCGCCCGCCTGCGCGACAGAAGCGGCGTCGGGTACTGCTTTACCGGCCTCGGCGGGGCTTCAAGGGTCGCCGGAAGGCCGCTCGATTCATACAAATACTATCTTGAGGCGAACAGGATATTCAGGACTCTCAGGGACACCTTCGGGGCCGCCTACTCATACTGCGGCATAGCGAACTCCATGAGGATGCGGGACGACTTCAGGGGGTCTCTCGCCTACTTCAAAAAGGCCAAGACGAATTACAGGAAGATAGGCGATAAGGTGAGCTACGCCTACACGCTCTGGGGCGAGGGGAGCGCGTACCGGATGCTCGGAAAAAACGCGCTGGCGGCAAAGGACTTCGAGGAGGCCGAAAAGCTCTTCAGGATCACGAAAGACAAAAGGGGCCTCGTCTACTGCCTCCTGTCCGTCAGCGAGCTTGAGTTCCTGAAAGACCCTAAGAAAGGCATGCGGCTCGCCAAGGACGCGCTCAAAAAGGCCCTCTCGCTCAGCCTCGGCGTGGAGATAAAATACGTAAGAAAAGTCGTTGAGGCGATGTCGAAGAATCCGGAAAAACTGCCGCTGAACTTAGCTTAATCCATCCCACATATCCCCTTAAACCCCTTGCAAAGGCGAGGTCGCTTGTTATAATCTCTGATATAGATGGAGGAATATCACTTGGATACAACTCTGAAAAGGACAAAGAATATTCTCAGGGAATACAGGCCCGTATTGGAAGAGGAATACAAGGTTAGGGAGATCGGCCTCTTCGGCTCATATGTGCGGGGCGAACAGAAGAAGAGAAGCGACCTGGACGTACTTGTAGACTTTTATGCGCCCATAAGCCTTTTAAAGTTTATAAAACTTGAAAACTACCTTGGCGACCTTCTCGGCGTTAAAGTGGATCTCGTTATGAAGGATTCCCTGAAGCCGCGGATAGGATGCCATATCCTTAAAGAAGTGGTCAACGTATGAAAAGGGAGTTCCTGGACTACGTGGATAGATACATATGACTTTTTGGTGAGAGGCTCTCACCCTGCAAACTGTAAATGCTTTTCGTGACTACCCAAGTCTGCATCATTCTTACAAAACTGTCGTCAGCGTGCAACCTGTCGTTTTTTTCTTGATGTCACATGCGGCGCGGCTTCTTTTTGGCGGAATCTTGAAAGCATAATGTCGTTTATTAAAGCCCGGTCATACTTTGTTATATTCTCGAATTTAAGCTTCTTCAGAAGGTCATCTTTTGAATATTTCAATGCAAGCTTGCCAAAGGCCTCATCCATAAAAGAAACCGATGCGACCAGAATGTTGTCGAAATCCAGGGAGAAAGACCTCGCGGTGTCCCACTTACTTCTTATAATCCTGTTTAATTTCTCACCATCGTCTCTCGTCACCATTTTATCATCGCATATTTTCTTTAAATTCATTCTCATTTGAACACCTCAAAAATATTATATCAGAAACTCTCCGACGTAAGAAAGTAAAATCCTTGTTTGTCGACATTTATTTCCAGTTCGATTAGCGTGCCATCAAATGGCAGAGACATAGTCTGCTCCTCTATTCGTGGCTTTTTGGGGTCGCTATAATTCCACAAGACTTTACCACGTCCTGACAGAATATATAGCTTCCCTTCATTTACCTTTACAAATCGGTTGATATTATCCAATCCTTTGCCAGCTCCGCCTTGTTTGCGGCTTGTCACTCCTTCTTGGATTGCGAGTTTTATGCCGTCATAATCACTTCTCAGACTTTTATATTTACTGACTTTTTTTAAAGATGCAAGAATACCGATGCCGAAATCAGCGACACAGAGCCTTATATGACCGGCCTGTGGATATGTCTGGGCACAGACATAACATCCTTTCCTTGATTCACTATGGTCGAATACATTGGTCATCAGCTCGTTCAAAGCCATCTTAAGAGAACCCTGCACGCCTTCGGACATACTTATCGAGCTTTTAAAAACTTCTAAAATTTGGTCCGTTAGAAAATAATCAATCTTCTTTAAACATCTGAGCTGTACATTGGGACTCTCTATTTTATAAGGCTCACGGGTCAAGTTGAAGAATTTATTGAAGCCGATGCCTTGTAGAAAACGCTTCGTTTTGACATCCCGCGGTTCTATATATTCAGCTTTCTTGTTGTTGCTTAAAACTTCTGAAATTGTTCCAGCCAGAAGTACGATTCCGAAAGGAGTGACAAACGTTGTCCGAGAAAGGTCAACAAGCAGCGTGTCCTTCCCTGCCGTCCGCGCCTTATGACATAATTCAATCATGGCGTTTGAAAATCCTATCGTTAATAATTTGGAGAACTGAAGATTCTCAGTCATAAAAGTTTTTTAAGAGGCAGGGCTTAAAGCACAGATTTTTCACTTCTGACCGCCAGTCCGGTAATTATAGTTTAAGGGGGGGCTGTGCCCTCCTTTTGCTGGCAAGGTAAGCAATAGACTGTTTGGTGGGCAGAGCCCACCCTATTACGTTATCGGACGGCCTTTCAAGCGTCTATCGCGGCTTTCTTTTCAGCAGGCCGCCGCAATCGGCAAGGCTCAATGCCGCCGGTGTGCTTGTTCTGGCCGGTCTCTGCCTCCGGCCAGGTCAAAACGGCAGAGCCTCGCCAACGAGGACTTTTTGCAGTTTTTCTTT
Source organism: Deltaproteobacteria bacterium (assembly GCA_021825035.1). Classification (GTDB taxonomy): domain Bacteria; phylum Desulfobacterota; class GWC2-55-46; order GWC2-55-46; family GWC2-55-46; genus JAKAIQ01. The sequence goes on from JAKAIQ010000048.1 coordinate 4,769, forward strand.
TATGAACTCCTTGGCCGCTTCAAGGAGCTTTTCGCTCGTTGCCTCGAACCTCAGCACCAGGACAGGCTGGGTGTTGCTCGCGCGCACGAGCGCCCAGCCGCCCTCGAAGTTTATCCGAAGCCCGTCGATCCTGACGACGTCCCTTATCCTGAAATCCCCGCTCCCGCCGCCCAACACGGAATCGAGCCGCTCTACCGCGTCGAATTTCACGTCGTCCGGGCAGTCTATCCTTATCTCCGGGGTGGAGAACGTCTCAGGGATGCCTTCAAGGAGGGCCGAAAACCTGAACCCCGGGTTTGCCGCCATTTTTTCGGCCATTATCTCGACGAGCCTGCATGACGCGTAGATGGCGTCGTCAAACCCGAAGTACCTGTCGGCGAAGAATATGTGCCCGCTCATCTCCCCGGCCATGGCCGCCTTCAGCTCCTTCATCCTGGCCTTTATGAGCGAATGCCCGGTCTTCCACATGACGGGCCTGCCGCCGGCCTTCGCTATCTCGTCGTACATCACCTGGCTGCATTTGACCTCCCCGACTATCGTCGCGCCCCGTTCCTTCTCGAGGATCGCCCTCGAAAAGATTATCATGAGCTTGTCGCCCCAGATGATCCTGCCGGACTCGTCCACCACGCCTATCCTGTCGGCGTCGCCGTCATAGGCTATCCCGAAGTCCGCCCCCTCCCTAACCACAGCGGCCGCGAGGTCGCGGACGTTTTTTGGTTGCGTCGGGTCCGGATGATGGTTCGGGAAATGCCCGTCCGGCTCGGTGAAAAGCCCGCTGATTTCGCAGCCGAGATTCCTCAGAAGCGGCATCGCGACCGGGCCTGCCGTGCCGTTGCCGCAATCAACGACTATCCTGAGGGGCCTTTTGAGGACGGGCAGGGCGAACCGCTCGCCGATTTCATCCACGTATTTCGATATTACGTCGAACTTCTCGACTATGCCGGGCCGGACGCCGACGGGCGGCCTCTTGCCCTCATCAAGCATTATCCTCTTCAACTCCTGTATGCCTTCCCCGTAAAGCGTATCCTTTCCGGCGCCCACCTTGAAGCCGTTGTATTCCGGAGGGTTGTGGCTGCCGGTTATCATTATGCCGCCGTCCACCGGAAGCGTGTGCATGGAAAAATACAGCAGCGGCGTGGGGCATTCGCCGAGGTCGATGCAGTCCACGCCGCCGGACGTAAGCCCCTTTATGAGCGCGTCGCGGAGCGCGTTGGAGCTGAGCCTGACGTCCCTGCCGACGCTTATCCTTAACCCCTTTCCCTGGCCGCGCGCAGGCGTCCTGCCCAGATAGAGGGCGTAGCTCCTGCCGATAAGAAAGGCCACTTCCGGCGTGAGGTCATCCCCGTACGTCCCCCTTATGTCGTATTCGCGAAATATGGCGTCCGCCATCCCGGTCATTCCACGGCCTCCTCAAAATTTTTTTTAGGCTTCTCGACAGCATTACTGGCACGGCCCTGACGCGCTCCCGGCTTATGCCTTCCCCTCTTCCTCAGATCAGAGAAAAACTCCCTGAGAAGCCTTCCGGCGGCCTCGGCCTTGACCCCGGACGTCGTCTCGATGCGGTGGTTGAGGCGTGGGTCTTTCGACAGGTCGTAGAGGGAGCCGCACGCCCCGGCCTTCGGGTCGAAGGCCGCGAAGACGATCCTGTCCACGCGCGCGTGCAGCGCCGCGCCCATGCACATGAGGCACGGCTCGAGGGTCACGTAGAGCGTCGTCCCCGCGAGACGCCAGGTACCGGCCTTTCCGGACGCCTTCCGTAAGACGTCGATCTCGGCGTGGGCCGTCGGGTCGTTTCGAGACTCTTTTCTGTTATGCCCCCTGGCCAGGACTGTTCCGGCGCGGACGAGAATTGCCCCGACAGGCACTTCATCGCGCCTCAGGGCTTTTTTGGCCTCTTTCATGGCCTCGTTCATGAAAAACAGGTCTTCTTCCATAACTTGCTTTCTTTATCCGCGATTTCAGTGTATCATGTAAATATATTATCTTATGCGACGGCTTGTCAAGGAGCTGGCGGGCCGCCGATCTTAAGTCCAAACCGATGAACCGCCGCGGCAGGCAGCCGGGGCATCGGACTTCCATAAGGATGTCGAGGCGCGCGGCCGCAATCGACCCTGGAAAGATTGAAAACTCCGGAATTATGCTGAAAAACACCTTCTGTCACATGCCGGGCGTCGGCGAAAGGCTTGAGAGGAACCTCTGGGGGAGCGGGATACTCTCCTGGGATTGTCTCGGCGGCGAGCCGCAGCCCGTAAAACATGTCCACCTGAAGAGCCTCCTTGCCGAGTCGGTGAGCGAGCTTAGCAAGGGGAATCCGAGGTATTTCGCCGACCTTCTGCCCGCGAGGGAGCACTGGAGGCTTTTTACCGAGTTCCGCGATTCGACGGCGTATCTCGACATAGAGACCAACGGCCTCGGAGGGCCGGGGGCCTGCATAACGACCATATCGCTCTATGACGGGAAGTCCATCTACTGTTACGTGAAGGGCAAGAACCTCGACGACTTCAAGGCCGACATAAAAAAATACAACGTGCTCGTCACGTTCAACGGCAGGTGCTTCGACATCCCGTTCATCGAGAGCTATCTCGGCATCCACATCGACCACGCGCACATAGACCTGCGCTTCGTCCTGAAAGACCTCGGCTTCGCCGGGGGGCTGAAGAACTGCGAAAAGAAGCTCGGCCTCGAAAGGGGCGATCTCGACGGAGTGGACGGCTACTTCGCGGTGCTTCTCTGGAAGGAGTTCAAGCGGAACAAGAACCAGAAGGCGCTTGAGACGCTCCTCGCCTACAACATCCTCGACGTCATAAACCTCGAGCCGCTCATGGTCGTGGCGTACAACCTAAAGCTCGCGGGCACCCCTTTCCAGAAGAGCCACAGGCTCCCGATGCCCCTGTCGCCGGAGCCGCCGTTCAAGGCCGACGCGCGCACCATAAAAAAGATATTCCGCGCCCACAGCTACCGCTACGCCACGCATCCCGACTGAGCCGCGCCAGGTTCAGTTCGAGGCGTGCTTGAGGACGCGCTCGACCGGGTTCGTCTCCCCTGAAAGCTCCAGGAATTCCATGTAGCTTCCAAGCACCCTCTTCGTGTATCTCCTCGTCTCGTCGTAGGGGATGGACTCTATGAACTCGTCTGGAGCGAGGCCGGAGCCGTCCGCCCACCTCGCCGCGGCGTGCGGGCCGGCGTTGTAGCCAGCCACGGCAAGGATGACGTTGCCGCCGAAGAGACTTGATAGTTCGCCGAGGTAACGCGAGCCGAAGAGGATGTTGGTCGAGGGGTCTAAAAGCTCCTTGGGGTCGAAGTCCTTGCGCCCGAGCTCCATGGCGAGGGTCCTGCCCGTCGCAGGCATTATCTGCATGAGGCCGAGTGCGCCGGTAATCGAGACCGCGGCCGGGTCGAAGGCGCTCTCCTCCCTCATTACCGCCGCCGCCAGATACGGGTCGGATGAGCCGGGGGCCGTCCGCTCGATGAGGTCTACGACTTCGTAAGGGTAAGCGAGAGAGAGGGTCTCCGCGCGGCCTGTGCCAAGTTCTTGCGCCTTGCCGCAGGAAAGATAGCCGCCGTAAACCCTGAGCGCGTCATGGTAATCCCCGGCCATGAGGAGCACGCGCGCGAGCGCGAATGTCTCTTCCGGGTCAGCCGAATATTTGTCGGCGATGAATTCCGCTTCTTTCGAGGCCATCCGGCCGAGGCCCATGGCAAGAAGCTCCTTTGCCTTCAGATAATGATCGTCGCCGTAGACCCTGAGGAATATCTCTCGCGGCTCCCGCGTGGCGAGACCGGCCTGGCGGCATGACGGCGACCGGTTTTCCGGGAAGGCCGGTTCCTTCTCCTGCCGGGCATCGGCGGGAGGGTCTGGAGCCGCGCCGCGCGATTTAGCCATGGCGCAGTAATAGCCGCCTGAAACGTCGCAGACCCTTCCGTAGAAATCAGCCGCCTGCGCGGGCCTGCCGAGCTTTTCGGCGCACCTTCCGCTCCAGTAGAGGAACTTGCCGTCGTCACGGCGTTCGTACCTGCCGTAAGACGCGAAAAGGCCGTAGGCATCCCCGTATCTTCCGGCCCTGTAATCCATCCATCCGGCGTCCCAGATGGCTTCGAGGGCCACGGAAGGGACGGAGCCGTCCCCGAAGACGTCGATGGCCCTGTCATAGAATGATTTGGCCTTTGCCGGGTCTTGCGGCTCGTAGAACTTTCCGGCAAGGAGCAGCGTTTTGCCGTACTCCTCGCTTTTCGGATACCTATCGGCCAGCCTTTTCAGCGCGCCGAGGAGCGTCTTTTCCTTCCCCTCGCGGCTTGCGGCGCAGGCAAGAAGGTAGAGCGCCGCGGCCTCCTTTTCAGGCCTTTTCGCGCCGAGGTAATCGTTGAGAGTCCTTTCGGCCCTGTCGTATCGCCTGATCCTCATATACACCCTGGCGAGGCCGATCGCGGAGCCGTCGCGGTAAGGCCCCTTTTCCCCCGCAAGGGCCGAGAAGTCCGCGGCCGCGCTTGCGTAGCGATAGGCTCCAAAGAGCCTGTTGGCCCTCTCGAACCGTTCCCTGTCGGTCAGCTCCGGGACCACGCCGCCCTTTGCCTTTATCTCATCGAGGAGCGAGCGCGCATCTTTCGACGCCCGCCGGGCCGGATACCTGACGATGACCTCCGTTGCCGCAGCCGCGGCCTGATCCGGCCTTCCGAGCTCAAGGGACGCACTGGCGGACGCGGCAAGCGCGTCCGGGACGAGACGGTCTTTGGGATAATCCGAGATGAAGCGTTCAAATCTCTTTTGAGCGCCGGTGAAATCCCCGGCCGCGGCAAGGGAGGCCGCCGACATGTATAGCGATTTGGCGCGGAGAGCCGAATCGGGGTGCAGGGTAATGAGGGAATCGAACAGCGGAGCCGCCTCCGCGGGTTGCTTCTCTTTCAGGAGCGCGGCGGCCCGGTAGAAAATGAGATAATCGTCCATGTGCGGAAGGCCTGCCGCGTCCTTGAAATAATCGTCGCGAGGCCTTCCGTCCTCTATCGAATAGAGTCCGAGGAGGAAGGACGCCCTGGCGCGCAAGGTCGCGTCAGGGGACAGTTTCCTTATGTCCTCGAGCGCGGATGCGGCCGCATCCGCGTTGCCGAGCTTTCTGGAGGAGAGGGCAAACGCGAAACGCCCCCGGCCGTCGAACGGCGGCGTAACGGCCTTTTCAGGAACAACTGGCGCGGCTTTTTCAGCCACGGCCGCCGCGGCCCAGCCGGGCCGCGCGGCCCTCTGGAGCGAGCAGGAGGAGAGCGCGAGAAGAGAAAATGCGGCGGCCAAAAAGACCGGGAACGCGCCGAACGCCCCGCTGCGCCGCCCCTTCGAGGGCGAGCGCTGGAGGGCGGATATGAACGGTTTTTCCATGCTCAAAATAAGATCGGCCGCCGCCTGCGGCGACAGGTCTTCGTCTTTTATCCCATGCTTGAACAAGCCGTTAAAATTGCGGCGAAGGATGCTTGCCGTTTCGGAGACGCCTTCAATATGACGCGCAGGGCCGGGCGCGATCGCCGGGAGAGGCCATGCCCGTCAATTATATCAGGCGCGCGGCGGCTTTAAAAGATGAATCTGGCCCGGCGAGCGCAAATAACGGGCAGGCGCGCGGCCCAAACGGCGCTTTGACTAACCGGGCCTTTAAGGTATAATCCGGTGGGAGCGGAACGCCCCGATGCGTTAGTTGGCGGCAAAAAAGGCCGTTTTTCGGGGAATCCTCGAAATCGAAGCGTGAAAGCGAGGTTTTTTTTGATGGCATTTTTTACTCAGGACATTTTATCCGAGCCGCAGATAGCTTATTTCTCGATGGAAATAGGCTTCAGGAGCGACATCCCCACATACAGCGGGGGCCTCGGCGTGCTTGCCGGCGACACCATAAAGTCCGCGGCCGACCTCAATCTTCCGATGGTCGCGGTCACGCTCCTGTACCGGAAGGGCTACTTCAGGCAGGCGCTCGACGCCGAAGGCCGCCAGACCGAATATCCGGACGAATGGCGGCCGACGGAGCACCTCCTTCTCCTCCCCCAGAAGATACAGATCAGGATAGAAGGGCGCGACGTGGCGGCGCAGGTCTGGACGTACAACGTTACGAGCAGTACGGGGAGATGGAACATCCCGGTCTTTTTCCTCGACACCTACCTGCCGGAGAACGAGCCGCAGGACAGGGAAATAACGGACTATCTTTACGGCGGGGACGTCCGCTACAGGCTCAAGCAGGAGGCCGTGCTCGGGATAGGCGGCGTCCTCATGCTCCGTGCGCTCGGTTTCGTTATAAAGAAGTACCACATGAACGAGGGGCACGCGAGCCTCCTTGCCGTGGAGCTGCTTTCGAGGCACAAGAGGGACATTGAGTCGGTATGGGACGAAAGCGAGGTCTGGGACGTGGAGAAGGTGAAGGAACTCTGCGTCTTCACGACCCATACGCCGATAGAGGCAGGGCACGACAAGTTCGACTACGGCCTTGTGAGGGACGTCATAGGCGACATAATCCCCATCGAGAAGCTGAGGGAGCTCGGCGGAAAAGACAGGCTCAACATGACGCTCCTCGCCATGAACCTCAGCCAGTACATAAACGGGGTCGCCAAAAAGCACGGGGAGGTGTCGAAGATGCTTTTCCCCGGCTACAGGATAAGGGCGATAACCAACGGGGTGCACACGTTCACGTGGACGTGCGAAAGTTTCGCGAGGCTCTACGACAGGTACCTTCCGGGATGGGCGAACGAGCCGGAGCTTTTCGTGAGGGT
>JAKAIQ010000049.1 GCA_021825035.1 Deltaproteobacteria bacterium
ATCTTCAGGATGCAGGCGGCCTTTCAGAAGCATACGGATAACGCCGTCTCAAAGACCATAAACCTGCCGGAAGGCGCCGCGCCGGAAGACGTGAAAAAGGCGTATCTTCTGGCCTATAAGCTCGGTTGCAAGGGGGTTACGGTCTACAGGACCGGTACGCGGGCGGAACAGGTACTTACCTGCAAAAGCCCTCTTTACTGTTGAAAGGCTTGGACAAGGCCGTTGAAATCTGGTAATAAAGTGGTGCAGGCCGCCGGGCTTATGGATGGCGGTCCGGCGGCCGCGCGACGGATAAAGTCGAAAGAACCGCCAAGCGGTATTTTGCGGGTCTCCATATAATCATGATAAAAATATCTCCATCCATATTATCCGCCGATTTCGCGAGGCTCGCCGACGAGATCAGGCTGATAGAGGATTTTGCGGATTACGTCCACGTTGACGTAATGGACGGGCATTTCGTGCCCAATATAACCATCGGCCCTCCGGTAGTGGAGGCGGTTCGGCGGGTCACCCGGCTTCCGCTTGACGTTCACCTCATGATCGAGGAGCCGGAAAGGTTCGTCGAAAGTTTTGCCAGGGCCGGAAGCGACATCATAACAGTTCACGCGGAAGCGACGAGGCACCTCAACAGGGTCGTCGAATCCATAAAGGAGCTTGGCCGGAAAGCCGGCGTCTCCATAAACCCGGCGACTCCGGTAAATGTGCTTGAAGACATCATGGGCGACGTTGATTTCATCCTGATCATGTCCGTAAACCCCGGCTGGGGCGGCCAGAGTTTCATACCCGGAAGCCTGAAAAAAATCTCCGCGGTAAGAAGGATGATAGAGGAGTCCGGCAGGCCCGTCGAGCTTGAGGTCGATGGCGGGATCAAGGTAAACAACATAAAAGAGCCGTTCGACGCCGGAGCCGGCGTTTTCGTATCCGGCTCCGGCGTATTCGGCACGAAGGATTACGGCGCCACTATCATCGAGATGAAGAACCGCTGCCTCCCGGATCGGGAACCTCGCTGATCTATCCGGGGCATGCCGCATCGAGTTTTGAGCCACATCCTGACGCTCTCCCGAAAGAACGCATCGGAACCCCGTGGCCATTCTCAAAGAACAAGACGCTCCTCCGTACGCGCTTCAATAGCCCTGTATGACGCCCACGCCTATCCCGACGCCGACCGGCGGGTACGCATACTCCTCCATGCGCCACAGATAGTCCTTCTCAGGCTTTATCACAGGGTAATTGTAGGCCATATTGTTGACTTTCCCGGCCCTCACGCCCTCGACCGTGCCTACGGCCGTTATTTTCCGTCCCGCGCCGTAGATGGCCGGGTCTTTGAAGCCCCTGTAATCGAGGATGAACCTTCCAGCCGACTTCTCTGCGTCAACCGGTTTGAGCCTGTAGCCGAGAGGCATCTCAAGCACTTCTATCTCGGTGCGGTCTTTGAGGTTTTTAGCGCTTATTATCTCCCCGCCCACGAGGACGGTCTTGCCCGTAAATTCGGCCGGGTTTTTAACCAACTCCGCAAAGGTTATCTTTCTGTCGGCCGTATCAAGGACTTTTTGCGATATCACCGGGGCGCATCCGGAAAGCGCCATTAGCGCTGAAGCGGCCAGTATCGCTGTCATGCGTTTGCTCACGTTGCACCTCCGAAGATTCAGGCATATGGAAAAAAGCTTCATTCCGGCTATTGTTATATAATTATAAAGATAACAGGTTATAATAGCCTGTCAACAGGGCAGGGAGGTTCGTCATGCTGAAAAAGCCGCGCTTTGTCGTACACAGGCACGCAGCCTCGCACCTTCATTACGACTTCAGGCTTGAGGCCGAAGGCGTTCTTAAAAGCTGGGCTGTGCCGAAGGGCGTTCCGCAGACGCCGGGGGTCAGAAGGCTCGCCGTGGCCGTCCCGGACCATGCCCTTGATTACATAGACTTTACCGGCGTAATCCCGGAAGGGGAGTACGGCGCCGGAGAAGTGGAGATATGGGATAAAGGGAGCTACGAGGTCGAATCGTGGAAAAAGGACAAGATAGTCTTCAGGCTCGATGGCAACAAGACGAAAGGCTCCTATGCGCTCGTCCACATGAAAGACAGGAACTGGCTTTTCTTGAAGCTCAAGAAGGACTGAGCGGCCGCAGAGGCCCTTAAAATAAGGCGGCGCAGGTCCCGCCGAGGCTCTTTTCAGGACGTCGTGTTCCGCTGACGTCAACAGAGGCCTTTCGGGGATATCAGGGATTCCACGGCGCAGACAGCCGCCTTCACGGCGTTTTCCGTTCCTTGCCTCAGAGCCTTTTCCGTGATCTTTCCGGCTCCGGCGCGGTTTACTATACCCGTGATGCAACCGCCCATGAGGCCCATCGAGGCCGTAAGGGTAAGGACAACCGATGATTCCATTTCATAGTTCAGGACATTGAGCCTCAGCCATTCCTCCCTCGTGCCCTGAAGGCTCTTTATGACGTATTTCCTGTAAGAGTCCTTCCTTTCCTCGCCCGGATAAAATGTGCCGGATGAAGCCGTTATGCCTGCGTGATGCCTTACCCCTGCCTTGACTGCGCCATTAATTAGCGCCGCGACGATTTCGTGGTGCGCTACCGCCGGGTACTCGATCGGGGCATAGTGGGTGGAGGCGCCGTCAAGCCGGACGGCTCCCGTCGTTATCACGCAGTCTCCGATGCCTATGTGCGTCTGGATGGCGCCGGCGGTGCCGACCCTGATGAATGTCTTTATCCCGAGCTGCGCGAGCTCGTCGATGGCTATCGATGCCGAAGGCCCGCCGATGCCGGTGGAGGTTATGAGGACATTCGCGCCGTTGGTTCTTGCAAGGATCGTCCTGAACTCCCTTCTGAAGGCGAGCTCTTTCGCGTCCGAGCCTGACTTGCCGGCCATGAAGGCGGCGATCGTCTCAACGCGCGCCGGATCGCCTGGAAGAAGCGCAATGCGCGCCCCTTCGATCTTCTTTCGATTGAGGTCGAGGTGATAGACGTTGGCCACGGAAGGGCTTAAGCCTTTTTAAGGTATATCTTTATGGTTTTGCCGTCCTCTTCCATGCCGAGGAGTTCGTTGCCCGTGGATTGGGCCCAGACAGGGAGGTCTCTTTTCGATACTGGGTCGTCGGTTAAGACCTCGATTATCTGGCCCGGCTCCATCTGCTCGAGCGCGAGGGCCGTTTTGACGGACGGCATCGGGCAGCACAGGCCTCTGGCGTCGAGGGTCCTGTCCGCGGCAAATTGATTCGTCATGTCATGATCCTTTTCCATGTTATTTGTAGCCCTGGCTTTGCAGGCCTCAGATAAACAGATTTATGCCGGTCTCCTTCGCAATGGACAGATACGTGACCGCTCCGATGACGTCCTGGCATTCGTCAAGGAAATCCTCCTTTTTGAGGCCCATGAGGCTCATGGACATTTCGAAGGGATAGAACTTTACTCCCATGGCGGACGCGGTCTTTATGAATTCGTGGAGGCTCGGAACCCTTTTTTGCGCCATCATGGCCTTGAGCATCGCCGGACCGGCGCCGAGCATGTTGAGCTTCGAGAGGGCGAGCTTTTTGGCGTGGCCGTAATTCATGGCGTTCAGCATCTTCTGCATCCAGTTCCGGCCTTTTATGAGGCCGCCCTCCTTTTTTATGGCATTGAGCCCCCAGAACGTAAAGAATATGTTTACCGCCATGCCCATCGACGCGGCGGCGGTGGCGATGACGAAAGCGGCAAGGGCTTTATCCATCTCGCCGCTAAAGAGGACTATGGTGACGGAACCCTTTTTTTGGAGCGCTGAATCCATGGCCTGCTCTCCCTGCCGAAAAGATCGTTTCTACTTTAATGATATATTAAAGGGGGGCGGGTCTTCAAGCTGAATTTTGTTTTCTTCTTCGAAAAAAAGCAAAGAAAAAGCGATGGTTAGCGTCAGGGGCGCAGGAAAAATCCTGTTGTAAGCTATGACATGAACCGCCGGTCGCCGCACCGCAAGCGGCGAGAAGAGGAAATGCCTTCCGAAGCCGGGGCAAATCCGGGAAAGGGCCGCGATCGCCCCGCCACTTTTCAGGAAAGAACCCGGGTCAAATCAATGGATCAGTCCGTTAATGATAGCCGCCAGGGTCAGGCTGCTCACCAGAAGCCAGAGCATGGCGCCATGAGCCAGCGGCCTCAGGCCGATGTGGCGCAATACGTCCCTGCTCAGTCCGGCGCCGATGAGGAACAGAGTCATGACAAGGCCCTGTTTTGCGGCTGCCGCCAATGTCCTCCATAGCCCTCCGAACTGCGGAAAAAGAGAGCTGAGCGCGGCGGCGGCCATGAAGCCGACGATGAAGGCGGGTAGTTTGGCCCTTTTCGCCGACCCCGTGAACCATGCTATCGCCATGGCTATCGGGGCTACCCAGACGGCGCGGGACAGCTTGACCACGGTTCCGACCCTTAGCGCCTCGGTTCCATAGGCCGCCGCCGCGCCGACGACGCTGCTCGTGTCGTGAATGGCGAGCCCGGCCCAGACCCCGAAGTCATGCTGGCTCAGCTTCAGGATGTGACCGATTGCCGGGAACAATATAAGCGCCGCGGAGTTCAGCGTGAAAACAGTAGCCAGGGCAATTGCGGTTTCGTCAGTTCCGGCCCTGATGACGGGCGCGAGGGCCGCGATCGCGCTTCCGCCGCAAATGGCGGTGCCGAAGGAGATTAGCGATGAAATGTTCGGCCTGGTCTTCAAAAGCGACCCGAGGGCCTTGCCTGCGAGCAGGGTCAATGAGATGCCGACGGCGGTATATATGGCCGAGCTTTTCCCGACATGAAGGACTTCGCCGAGGCTGAGCCCGAAGCCGAGCAAGGCCACGGAGAGCTGCAGCAGCCTTACGCTCCAGAACGAGGATCTTTCCGGCCAGGGATTGCCGAGCAGCAGGCTGAAGAGGATCCCGGCGGCCAGCGCCTCCGCCGTGCCTGTTCCGGGCAGGGCGCAAAGCGCGAACAGCAGCAGGAAAAACGCCTTTTTGAGGCTATCGCGGGCGATGACGCCTCCTCCATGTTCCATGTTGCGAATGTATCGGAAATGATGTATAAATAAAAACAAATAATTTTTAATTATTGGATAAGTTTTACTTATATACAAAGGAGAGGCGGTTTGGTTATCACCCTGCGTCAACTGGAGGTGTTCGAGAAGGTGGCCACCGCCGGGCAGGCCACGAGGGCGGGCGAGATGCTGCTGCTGAGCCAGGCGGCGGTCAGCATGGCGGTCGCCGAGCTTGAAAATCTCACCGGCGGCCCTCTTTTCGAGCGCCTCGGCCGCAGGCTCCTGCTGAACGAGCGCGGACGGTTGCTTCTGCCGGAGGCGCAGGAGATACTGCGGCGGGCCGGAGCGATCGAAAAGGCCTTGAAGGAATCCGCGGAGGAGCCTGCGGGCGTCTTGAATATAGGGGCCAGCACCACGATCGGAAATTATCTTTTGCCGTCGATACTGGGCGAATTCGTCAGGATGTACCCGCTGGCCAGGACAATGCTGCACGTCGGCAACACGCGCCAGGTCGAGGCGGCCGTCGAATCCGCCGAATTGGACATCGGGCTTATCGAGGGATCGTCCCGCTCGCAGAAGATCGATCGTGTCTTGTGGAAGAAGGATGAACTCTTCGTGATAGCAGGCCCCCGTCACCCCTGGGCAAAGGAACGCAGGGTCACGGCCGGGATGCTCGCACGCGCCGAATGGATCATGCGCGAGAAGGGTTCCGGGACAAGGGAGGTGTTCGAGAAGGCCATGGCCCGCAAAACCGGGGGATTCAACGTCGTTCTGGAGCTGGGCCATACCGAGGCCATCAAGAAGGCCGTGGAAGCCGGGCTGGGTGTGAGCTGCCTGTCGCGGCTGGCGGTGCAGCGGGAGATCGACAACAACTGGCTTGTGGCGGTGGATACGCCGCTTGACCTTCGGCGCACCCTTATGCTTCTCTGCAGAAAAAACGACTACAGGACGAAATTGTTCAAGACCTTCCTCGGACTGCTCATGTCCTTGAAGAATTTCAGTTGCCCGTAGGAGAGGCGTCTTTTCGAGATGGGATCGTGCGCGGGCCGGGATCGCGGCCTACCCTTAAGAAAGAGGCCCGCTGTTTCCTATTCGAGCGGGCTCACCGGGAGGCCCGGGAAACGCGGCGGCAGGGTGTAGGGGTCCTGATAGGCTATCTCCTGCAAATCGACCTTCCATCCCCCGTCCTCAAGGGTCATATTGAAAGTCTGCGTGACGAACTTGACGCTTCCGGTGTCGAATTTCATCTCGTAGCCGAGCTTTGCCCTTACGAGGGCAGAGCTCCGGCTCTTTACGGTCGTCTTGACGTCCTGCACCTTTTCCCAGCAGCAGGCGAGCCTCCATGAATCATCGCGCATAATTTCCCCGAACATCTTCCGCGACAGTATCTTTCTGCTCTCTTCGTCTCCGTATCCATACAGAGCGGCATAGTTTTCGTCCTGCCAGAGCGTAACGATAATCATGAACGCGCTCGATGCCTGCGCCTCGATCCTTCGTTCTTCGTCTATTGGAATCCCGCCGCCCAGGGCGTTCGGGGCCAGAAGGTAAAACAGAATGAAGGAGTGGCACAGGAGCCTCTTCACAAAAAAATGCGCCTGAGAAGTTTTATTGCCGGACGTCATGAGCCAAATATATCACCTGTCATGCCTTTTTCAACTCAAGGGAAGGCGTCGAGGCGCAACGCGCGGAACATGAGACTTTCGGATGAGATCACTTCCCGAAAAGATAATGGAGGGCCTTCTTTGCCACGACCTCGCCGTTGCGGACGCTGTCGCTTATGCCTATGCCGTGGTAAGCGCTTCCCGTAACGTAAAGACCGGGGTATTTTGCGAGCTGCTCTTCGATCCGGTTGACCCTTTCCTCATGGCCTACGGTGTACTGGGGCATCGAGTTCTTCCAGCGGTAGACCCTTGCGAGAACCGGGCTCTCTTCGATGCCCATGATGTCTTTTAATTCCTCCCTTACCATGCGCACCATCTCTTCGTCGCTAAGCAGGGTAAGGGAGGAATTTTTAGCCCCTCCCACAAAACATCTCATGAGGACCGAGTCTTCGGGCGAGCGGTGCTTGAACTTTACGGAAGTCCAGGTCGCGGCCATTATTCTCCTCTTCTCCGCCCCGGGCACCACGAAGCCGAAGCCGTTGAGGGGATGCTTAATGCCGGATTTCTTGAAAGCCAGCGAGACCGTGGCCGTGGATACGTAGGGGATCGTAAGGAGCTTCCGGGAAAGCTCCGGGTCGAAACCCGAGAGCAGGGCCGCGGCGGCATAAGCCGGAGAGGCTATTATTACTGCGTCCGTCCTCAGCGCGCCGTTCTCAAGCCTCACTTCATAGCCTCCTCCGATCGCGGCGACGCCGGTCGCCGCCTCGCCGGTCAATATGGAGGTATTCCCGTATTTAAGAAGGTCCGATGTAAGGGTGTCGATCATCACCGAAAGCCCGCCTTTAAGGGTCATGAACATCGTGACCGCTGGCCCGCCGGCTGTGTTGTGTCCGGCCTTCGATTTTTTCATGGAGGTCAGCCTCTTGAGCATGCCCCGGATGAGGCTGCCGTGCTCCTCTTCAAGCTGGACGAACTTGGGGAAGCTGCTTCTTATGCTCATGGTCTCCGGGTCTCCGGCGTGCACCCCGGCCACAAGAGGCTCGGCGATCTTGTCGAGCGCCTCCCTGCCGAGCCGTCTTCTCACGAAGTCCCCGAGGGTCTCGTCTTCCCGGCTCCTTTTCCTGGGGATGAAGACCTCGAGAGCCATCCTGAGTTTTCCGCGAAGCGTTATCAGCGAGCTGAGGGCCAGCGGCATTATCCTCGTGGGTATCATGAGGATTACCCCTTCGGGCAGTTCATGCAGCCTGCCGCCGGACAGGACGAACGTCCTGCGGTTATTTTCGTTGGTGGGGAGGAGTTCTCCGGCGAGTCCGAGCCGCTTGCAGAGTTCCATGGCCCAGGGTTTTTCCGAAAGGAAGCAGTCTGGCCCCCCCTCGATCAGGAATCCGTTTATCTTTTCGGTCTTTATATTTCCGCCCGTGGCCGGGTTTTTTTCGAGGATGACTATCTCGAGGTCTTCGTCTTGCTTCAGGTGTTCCCTCAGGCTGTAGGCCGCCGAAAGCCCGGCTATGCCGCCGCCTATTACCACGACCCTTTTCATCTATTTCTCTTCCATGTTGCTTTTTATCGCGTTGGCGACGAGTTCCATGAATTTGAGCGAGGTGTTGAGGGACGCGCTTCTCCTGAAGATAAGGCCGTTTCCGGAAGCCGCCTTCTTGAAAAGCATATCGATGTCGTAGAGCGTCTCGACATGGTCCGCGACGAATCCGAGCGGCACGACCACGACGCCTTTTTTCCCGAGTTTTTTCGCCTCACCGATGACATCTTCGGTCTTTGGGCCAAGCCACTCCATGGGGCCGGCTCCCTGGCTCTGATAGGATATCCTGTAGTCGATGGAGAGGCGTTTGCTTATCTCTCCGGCGGTCTCGGTTATCTTTTGAACGTACGGGTCCCCGGCGAGCGCGGCCACGGGGAGGCTGTGGTTGCTGAAGATGACGAGGGCGTCATTGGGGTTAGTGAAGAAAGCGAGCTCCTTTTCAAGGTTTTCGACGATCGCGTCGGTAAAGAGAGGGTCTTTATGCCAGTCGCGCACGAAGCCGACCCTCAAGGCGCCGCCGCAGTCTTTGAGGGCCTCATCCACATCGGTCAGGTAGCCGCCGGTAGCGGCCCTTGACGAGAAAGGGGCCATTATGACGGCCGCGGCCTCTTTTATGCCATCGGAAAGCATGCTCTTTACGGCCTCTTTTATGAACGGATGCCAGTACCGCATTCCGACGTATACCCTGTAAAAGTCTTCTCCGCGCGACAGTATCTCAGCCACGGCCTTTGCCTGCGCCAGGGTTATGTCTAAAAGCGGGGAGGAGCCGCCTATGAGCCTGTACCTGTCCCGTGTTCTCTCGATGAGATCCGGGGACAGGGGCCTGCCCTTCAAGACGTTTCTTATGAAAGGCTCGACGCTCTCGATGGAATCAGCCCCGCCGAAGGCGAGGAGAAGCGCCCCTTTTGGGGTCCTATCTTTCATGATGGTCTGTTTGCGCGCAAGCCGTGGGATTACCTGCGGCTGAACTCGTGGACGCTGTCCACGAGCGCCTTTACATTATCGACAGGCGTGCCTACGATTATCCCGTGGCCGAGGTTGAAGATGTGTCCGGGCCTTCCTCCGGCCATGCCAAGAAGTTCCTTCACGCGCCTTCTTATCTCCTGCCGAGGAGCGAACAGGACTACGGGATCGAGGTTCCCCTGGATGGCGGTGTCGTGCCCGACGGTCTTCCATGCCTCGTCGAGCCTGACCCTCCAGTCAACCCCTATGACGTCGCCGCCCGCTTTTCCTATCACGTCGAGATATGTGCCGGTATTGGTGCTGAAGTTTATGACCGGTACGGTATTTTTTATCCCGTCTATAACCCTCTTGGTGTAGGGGAGCGCGAACTCCCTGTAATCATCCGGCCCAAGGCATCCGACCCAGCTGTCAAAGAGCTGCACGGCCTGCGCCCCTGCCGCTATCTGCGCCTTCAGATAGACCGTTATCACGTCGGCTATCTTCTCCATGAAAGCCTTCCAGGCTCCTCCGTCGCCGTACATGAGGGACTTGGTGTGTATGTAGTTGCGGGAGCCTTCCCCCTCGATTATGTAGCTCGCAAGGGTAAAGGGGGCGCCTGAAAATCCTATCAGGGGCACGCGGCCGTCAAGTTCCGCCTTGACCATCCCTATGGCCTTGAGAAGATAAGGAACGTCTTCGTCCGGATTTATTATGCGGATGGCGTCTATGTCCTTCCGCGTCCTCACCGGATTTCCAATCTGCGGGCCTTCGTTTTTGGCGAACTCGAGCTTTATCCCCATGCCTTCGAGCGGCAGGAGTATGTCGGCGAATATTATGGCGGCGTCAAGGTCGAAAGCCTTTACGGGCTGGAGCGTGACCTCGCACGCAAGCTCCGGGGTCTTGCACATCTCAAGGAATGTATGCCTTTCCCGTATGGCCATGTATTCCTTCATGTAGCGGCCCGCCTGCCGCATGAGCCATACCGGCGTATACTCCGCCGGTTGCCTGCGGCAAGCCCTTAGAAATGTCTCGTTCGCCATGCACTTTCTCCTTGGTCGTGATCGTTCTGCCGCTTGAAGATTAGACGGAGACGCAAAAAAGATCAACGCTTATTATATTTATAAATCTTTATTTTTTCAAGGTATTTCGCGGGTGGCGCGGCGCGCCGACAGCGGGCTTGCTCAAGAAATAAGGGCCGGCCGAAGAAAGGCCATAGACGGCACGGAACCATTGCCGTTGCCGGAAGCTCGTCGCCTCCCCCCTTTATTTTTTTCAATCTTGGGCTATAATTTATGCGGATGCATCACGCCAGCGATATTCTGCCTCGCTTCAAACAAAATCCGAACCGTCAAATGCAGCCCGGCTCTCAGCCGCGTCGGATCTTAAAGGATTCTGACGATGAAGTCCGCGCCTGTCGAGAGAAGGTATAAATTAAAGGCTGCACTTATAATCTGCGTTCTTACCCTTGCCGGGGCAGCTGTTTTGACGTCCTTTTTCTACTTCGCCGCTTCAAAGAGTCTCGTTGGCAGTTACGTGGAAGCCGTACATGCAATACGCGACCTCAAGATAAACATATTGCCGTTCCTCTTCTCTTCGTTCCATCCGGTGTCGATACTCGCCTTGGTTACGGACGCGATAGCGGTCGTATCGGTATTTCTCTCCCACAGGATAGTCGGCCCCGTATACAGGCCCGAAAAGAATCCCGGGATCGGGAGACCTTGCCGTCCATATGAACTTCAGGGCGAATGGCCGGCTCGAGGGTCTCGATGAGGAGATGAACGAGATGGCGAGGTCCTTGAATCACAGGGGCCGGAGTTGTGAAGACGCCCTGTGCCGCATAAAAGACAGCCACGCCGGTCTGAAAACGCATTCCGGACGCCCGCGCTTCCGGCGAGAACGGCGTCAGGAAAGGCCTTGAAGCTCTCAAGCGGAGCGTCGGTGAATTTAATAAGATGACCTTCGGCGTGAATGTGAAAGAGGATAAGTGAAAAAGACCTTTTGCATACTTTTCGTCCCGGCTCTGATCCTCGTCTCCGGAACCGCGTCGCCTCAATGGACAAGCTATCATGAATTTGAAGGGAAGTGCCTTGACTGCCATCTTACGGTTCCCGCGGAGAATGAGCCGCCGGAGATATTCATAAAGGACATAAGCTATATGTGCGAACAATGCCACAGAGGCATGACGGGTCTTTCGCATCCCGTAAACGTTGCGGCGACGTCGTCCATTCCCCGAAACTTTCCGCTTAGCCGCGGAGCGATAACCTGCGCCACGTGCCATTACGTCCATAAGCAGGGATATGGCAAGTCGCATCTGAGATCGAGGGCTAAGGGTGAAGGGTTCTGCGTTATCTGTCATGGAGACGTGGAAGACGAGTCGCATCAGACAGTGCTCGGTTTTGCG
>JAKAIQ010000274.1 GCA_021825035.1 Deltaproteobacteria bacterium
CATTTCGTACACGGCCACGCGGGCATTAGCCTCGAAGCCCCTGAACACAACGTCTCCCGCCCTGCGAAATATCTCGATGTGCTCGAAGCCGTTGATCACTTCGTGCCCGATCCACAATTCAATCATGTCCTGCGGGAAGAAGAACGCGTTACGGATCAATTCGTCGAGGTCTTTTACGTGGACGGTCTTCCGGAAAAACCATTTCTTCCCTTTTGTCTCTCCGATATAGGCCTTGAGCGCGGTTTCGCTAAGGGCCTGCCCTTTGTTATAAATGTCGGTGGTTGCGGTTATCACGCTCATTGAAGAGAACGGTTCACCTGAAATGGCCCTCTTCAGGTCATTGAAGTATTCGTTTGAGAGCAGATGGACCATCGCCTTGGCGCCAGAGATCGACTTTCTGGCCAGGAGTTTTTCATATGCACTGTCGAGTTCAGGAGGCATCCTGATGGAATATATCCGTTCTATATACAGATCGAAGGGATATTTGAGAAGAGGGATTCCTCTTCTGCGCCTTTCATTTTCCACGAGCACCTCTATCTTTGCCCTCACCAGCGGGTTTCGAACGGCTCCCCGCGCGGCCTCGTTGATTTTTTCGCCGATCGAAACCTTGATCGGGGTTGAATCATCTTTACGCTCGATTGTCATCGTCTCGGCCTTTGCCCCGTGAGAGATGAAAATGCCGGCCTCGATCTCGTCGAGTATCGCCGTCCTCAATTCTTCGCGGTATATGTTCTCGGTGCGGCGCTCCTCTTCGTCGAGCGCCGCAAGCATTGACGCCGTCTCTTGCTCTCTTGCTCCTGTCCGGCATTCCAGCTCCGAGCGCCGTTCCCTCAAAAGCTCCCTTCGGGCGGCGAATCTTTTGTGAACCTCATCGAGGACCAAAGTGCCGGTTTCCTCTGGAAGCTTTTTCAAGAGTTGTTCCCGGTAAAGCCTCAGTCTTTTCCGTATTTCTCCGGCAATAGACACCAGACAGGCAATGCCCCCAGAGAATATGGCGGCGTCGCCAAGGAGGTTGGACAGGATTATGCCGTGTTCGTAGGAAGAAAGGCCGGAAGCTTCGTAACGCGCCGCTGCTTCGAGTACGGGCCTGTAGAAATTCTCCTTCATAAACTCGACCATGGCTATTTCTTTTATCTTGAGCGTCTTTTTAGTGAAGTCCTTCATGTCGATAAAAAGCTGGCCTTCTTCCTCGACGGATAGAATTTTGAGGAATGTCCTTTCGTCGGTGGAGAAGCGGTAAAGCCTTCCCTTGCTATAATCCTCCATAAGGGCCGTCTTGTTGATATCCACGCGTTTGTCGGCAAGGGCGGCTCTCGTCAGAGACGTGAATTTTTCCACGTGGTCGTCGAGCTTGCAGGCATAGAACCCCTCGATAGTCTTAAAGATATCCTCTCTTTCATTCCCGTCGATCTCGGCGAAAACGGGCTTCCTGAAAGAGGCAAGGTAACGCTGAAAATTGGAGATGGCTTCGACTCTCCTTACGTCCTTTGCGAAGTTTTTCTTGATTTCCTCAACGGATTTGCTCAAACCGGGCATTGACTTCGGATCGTTCATGAAGTTGCGTATCATCCTGTCGTCGTTGTACAGTTCATAGAGATCCTTCTGGGGAAATGACTGTATGTCGAATTCATTCAGGTACACAAGCGCTTCTTTCCGAAATCTCGATATGGCGCATTGGAGCTTCAGCGTTTCAAGGTCCTTCTCATCCTTTTTAAGGACTCGAATTACGGCGTCCATGACTTCGTCGGCGGTCCTGCCTGCCTGAAATGGCGCGTAGCGAGTTATGACTTCGAAGGTTTCGCGGTTCAGACCGTATGGGTTCAGGGAAGAGCTCAGGAGATTGGACGGTATGGACAGGAAAGACTTGGGGACAACGGAAGAAAGCAGCAGTTCTTCCTGTTTTATGCCGTAGCAGACCGCTCTCGAGGACCTTAAATTTTCAAAGAGGTTTTTCAGGGATTCCTTCACGGCAATGAATAATGTAAGGCCTACGACGAGGTCGAGCTTTTCATAGGTTATGCCTTTTATCCTGACATTTTTTATACGCTCTTTCTTTTTATTTATGGTATTCATCACAGCCAGCAAAGCCAGATACGAGGTCTCCTCCGCGGAGCCGTGCCTCGCCTCTTCCTTGAGGCTTTTTTCGAAGAAATTTTCAATCCACTTGATGAATTTTTTTCCGCACCCATGAGATCCAACCCATGCGGCCACTATGGCGGCATCAATGTTCGGAACGGACGAGAGAATATCCCTGGCAAACCTTTTTTCGAGTGAGCCTTCAACGAAAATGTCTGTTCTGAAGGTCTTTTTTTTGAGTTCTACCGGGGCCCCAAGCTGCCGGTGCTGGATGGTTTTAGCGTCTTCGAGAGACGGCTCGGCGCGCTTTATAAGGAGCATTATCAGGCTGGCCACCGCGTCTTCTATGCAAGCCTCGTCGTCGGCGCCCATGTGATATGGAATCTTGAGTTCGGCTATCGACTCTCCGTACTTGAAGCGGAGGTGCGCAGGCTCAAGCGTCCATAGTCTGCCGTTTTCCAGAACG
>JAKAIQ010000050.1 GCA_021825035.1 Deltaproteobacteria bacterium
CTCTCCGTGACCGACTACTGGGAACAAAAACAATCCTGAAAATAAAAAGATGAAAACAACGCCGCGCTTCACGGGATTCTTCATGGAATGTCTCCTTATCGACAAAGAGTGTATATGTCATTTGCCCTCTGTCAAGTGGCTTTTTAAAGCCAGGAATGAAATAATGGCTTTGAAGCCCTTATGATTCCTGCCGGCCCGGCCCCGGCCCGTTGGCGGCGTCGCCTGCGGCCTGCCCCGGCAGATAATGGCGACGGCCCCCTGGCGCAAACATGACAGATCGCCGCAATGAGCCTCCCAGCAGCTTGCCGCGGGGTATCAAAAAAAACTCTATTATGGAAGTCGCGCCGCAAACGGCGGGGAATTAACCCTGTAAAGATTAAATCCTCCGATTGACAACCATTAATGCGGATGTTAATATGCGTCGATGCCGAAAAAGAAGTATCTCTTTTTCCCCGCGCTTTTTGCCGCATATTTTCTCATCTTCGCGGCATCGCCCATTTACGGCACCGTCCGATTCACAAGGACGTACGGACAAACCTGCAACGCCTTCAACTTGAAGCTCCTCATCGCCGATCTGTTGACGCAGTCGAACAAGAAGGGAAACGACCGCTTCCATTCCGCAACCGTCTTTTTTAAGAAAAAGCGGGCAATTCCGTCGCAGAACAACTTCAGGACTGTCAGAAACCAGGGGGAATATTTAAAAACCGCCTCTCTTCCGTACCTCACGGACCAAACGCTTTACAACCTCGGCTGTCAGGACGGCACGCAGGAATTGCGAAGCGTCCGGCGATGCCACTCCGGCCTTTCGCCGCCTTCCGTATAAATCATAGAGTCTAAATAGACGTGACGCCGCTCTTTTGAGGTATGAGATGATTCTTACCCTCGATAGCGCACGGCAAAGGCGGATCATCATCCGGCTCGTGAAATGCCGGGTTCAGCAGGGCATTCGGCGTAAAACGCGGAAATCATACGATCGCAACGAATCCATAAGCGCGTGAAAGGAAAAATCCCATGAAAAAAAAGCTCGTTACGGCGATCTCTGCCGTTTTCTTAGCCACTGTAATCTTCTCCGGTTGTACAAAGAAGGTAGTCAAGACCGATATGACAGGCATGTCTCCGGCAAAACCAGCCGCAAAAGCGGAGCAACAGAATGCCGTCCATGAAACAAAAAGTTCCCCGGCGCATGAGTCTTCTTCAGTAACTCCAAAGGAGGCCCATAACATGCTCACGGAGGACGTATACTTCGACTTCGACCGCTACTCAATAAGGGCCGACTCCAAAAAGGCGCTTGAAGACGATGCCGCGCTGCTCAAGGCCGATCGCCTGATGAAGATAACGATCGAGGGCCACTGCGATGAGCGCGGGCCGGAGGAATACAACCTCGCCCTCGGCCAGAAAAGAGCCGATGCGGTAAAAAGCTACCTGAAGAATCTCGGTATCGCGCCGGCGAGGATAGCTACCATAAGCTTCGGGAGCGAGAAACCGTTCTGCGCCGAGCACAACGAGGCATGCTGGCAGAAGAACAGGACCGCTCACTTCGTAAAGAACTGACGGCCTCACGGATAACATGGCCGGGGGAACAAATCTCCCGGCTTTTATAATTATACGCATGGCATCGCCATAAGCCGTGCAAAAAAAGGAGAGTATATGATACCGGCCTCATTGATAAGGATAAAATCAAGCTCTTTAAAGGCCCGCAAAAGCATCATAGCCGGTTACAATGCCCTTGCCGCGGATTCGGTCACGCCGGACTATCTACTCGAAAAGGATATAGTCGCATCGCATATGATAAGAAGCGAGGAAGAGCTCCGGTGCGGAGCCCAGTCGCCGCTAATGGGGCGTTTATCCTACACGAGGAACATGGCCGGCGGACGCGCCTTCAGCCCGGAAGGAGGCGTACTGACGGAAGTCTGCATCGGAGCCATGGCTGAGGTCCTCTCTGTGAAAGGCGAGCAACAGGTCGCGGCTGGTTTCTTCTCGTCCATGGTAGCTTCCATAGACGACTTGCTGGACATGGAGGACAGCTACGCCATACACGGAGAAAGGCTTTTTTATATATCCCATGCTTACAGGGACCTCATGGACCTCGCCCTTGAGAGGGAGGTGGAGCGCGGCAACATCGCCAGAGGCCAGCTGCTCGAGATTAAAAACAGGCTTTTTGAGGTGACAAAGACCCTCGCCGCCAGCGAAAAGGCCTGTCCAGCGGACGAATACCTCTATAAAAAATCCTGCGGCGATCTGGTAATCGCGGCGCTCTTTCCATCCTCAGATGCGGATGAAGAACTCAAGAGCCGATGCGCGCAGTTGGGCCGACTCGTCGGCGAGACGGGACAGCTCATAGACGACCTGATAGATTACGACCACGATATGGCCTCAGGCAAAAAAAACTATATCGCCTTGACAGGCTCCGGGCTTCAGGGCGCCCTCGGACTCATAGATTCAAGGCTTAAAAAGGCTTTCGCGCTGGCCAGTGAGGTAAACTCCAGGGCCGTCACATGGATACTCGGCGCCCTCGCTAAAATCGCGGGGATATTCTCGCGTCAGCTTGAAAGCGGAAAAAGGATCACGGCCGCACTTCTCGAAATGCCCTTGCGGCCTGTCCTGCCCACGCTGCCTCGAAACCAGTTCTTTCTTTGGTTCTGACGACATTCGCATAATTACGACGGGCAAGAGAGGCGGCATGAACTCGGCCCATGAAGGCAAAATTCATGCTTCGGCAGGAACGAGCAGCGGGATATGGACTGCGGCCATGGCCCTTGAGGCGCGAGACAACAACGGCAAAGGACATTGGCCCATGGAAGAAACCGCCGGCAAGACCCTGCCGGCGGTAAATCTTGAGCGCTGGTCAGCTTTATTCTCCGGCAACGTGGCTGGATATCGCCCGGCTTAAAAAAACGGGCGTCGCAAAGCGTGATGGCTTCACGGCGCACTGACGACATTTTTTCTCAGCCTGCTTCTTTTTCAAAAAAAAGAAGCAGGCAATTATACAAGGGAGGATGAATGGTGAAAGACAATAAACGCGTCCACACCAGGAAGTATCTCATCGCGGATATAAAGATAAAAAAAACGGGAAAAAGCTCGATATCGGCGGTGGCTGTAAATATCTCGAGGGAAGGAATAGGCCTCTACACGACAAGGCCGCTCGATCAGCGCGAAAAAGTAATCGTGAAGATGACGGTCCTTATGGACGGCGAGCTTACGGCCTCGGAAGAGATCATGGGGATCGTCCGCTGGATAAAACCCATAGGGAAAAATTATTGCGCCGGAATAAAGTTCGATAAAAGAATAGACAAGGCCGGCTATCCCGTCATTGCCAGGTGCATAACCTACGCATCCAGGCGGTCATAGCCGCAGCGCGTCGCATGGCGCAAGAAAAAAAACGAGAAATTCCTTAAATCCTATTCCGGGATAATCAACAACTTCGACTATTCCTTCATAAAAGACTTCCGCGTGGGCGGCCGTATCGATTGGGAGGCCGTTGTAAGGTTCAATTCCTCGGCAAAATCGAAGTAGCCTTTGCTTAGCCTGAACGCCTTGCGATTTGACATCCCTCCTCGCCGATGTATACTTTCTAAAAGTTATCAGCTTATTCCGTATGTTATGCCGAGGCATGCGGTTGCATTGCTGGTCTGATCGGCTTTAAAAAAAACCGCTTAAGGAGGCCTTCAAATGGCGCGTTTTTTAAAGGCGGCCCCTGCCCTCGCTTTTTTCATAATCCTCTCTTTGCCGCTCGCCTCATTCGCCGCTCCCGATGCCTGTAAACAGGCCGAGGCCAACAAGAAGCTCGTGCTCGACTTCTACTCGATGCTGTTCGACAGGCACCTGATAAAAGAGGCCTTCGACAGATATGTCTCCCATGATTACATACAGCACAATCCGAACATCCCCAACGGAGTTGAGCCGGACATAGCCTTTCTCACGAAAAGGCTCAGGAACAACCCGGAGGCCACCAACAGGGTCAAGCGCGCGGCCGCCGACGGAGACCTCGTCTTCCTTCACGTCCACTCGCGCCTTAACCCCGCCGACAGGGGCAGGGCGATAGTGGATATCTTTAGGATCAAGGATGGGAAGATAGTCGAGCACTGGGATGTCATCCAGGCCGTTCCAGAGCAATCGGTAAGCGGCAATTCGATGTTCTGAGGGGCGGCTCTGAAGGCCGCACCCCCCTCCCCCGAAAACGTGGATTTGGTCGGTATTTTACAGGGCGTCAGTCATCCGGCCTTGTTGCAGAGATACTCGAAAAGGGGGAGTTGTCTGATTTTATATGTTCTTTCTTTAAAAAATGGATATGGACAGGCGGGTCCTTCACGGAATCGGACTTCAGACCCCGGCCCTGTAAAGGAGGAAGACCGCGATAGAAGCGACTATGCAGTAGAAGCCGAAGACCTGCCAGCGGCCCCGCTCAAGCCACCTTGAAAGCCATGCGAGGGCGACAATCCCGGAGGTGAAGCTCAAGACCATCCCGGCGAGGCTCGGCACCAGAAGACTGAGGACGGTGCCGGCGCCGTGGGCGTTCTGCGCCCTCATGAGCCTCATAAGCTCCCTCAGTATTATCGGGGGCGTGAGCACGACGGCGAGGGCGAAGCTGAACTCCTCGACCCTTTTCTTGGAGGAGCCGAGGGCAAGGCCCATCGATATCGTCGCCCCTGAGCGGGAAAACCCCCTGAAAGGGAGACACAGGCCCTGGACAGCGCCGATGAGCGAGGCCTCGCGCATGCCGAGCTCGGAGCCTCTCCAGCGCGAGCGGTTGCCCCTTCCGGCCCAGACCGTAAATATCCCGGCGGCAAAGAGCGCGGCGGCCATTATCCCGAGATTTCCAAAGAGGTTCTCTATCTCGGCGTGCTGCGCGCCCTTCAAGAGGGTCTTTTCGATTAGCGCCTTTATCGTGAGGCCGATTATGCCGGTTATGACGGTGGCCGAGATTATGAGAACCGCCGCGTCGATGAAGACCTTACGCGAGGAGAAAAAGCTTTCCTTCCACGAGTTCCAGAAATAAAAGATCACCGCGAACATCGTGCCCGTGTGGAGCATCACCAAGAGAAGCGTCATCTCCGGCCTTGTGGGATCGAGGCCCATGAGCTTCTCGGCAACTATGACATGGGCGGAGCTGGAGACCGGGAGAAGCTCGGCTGCGCCCTGTATGACGGACAGGATCAGGACTTTTAGGAGTATCATGTTTGTAGGTATGGCATATATTATCACGGCTCAGGCGCCTGTCAATAATCCTTTTTGAAGACGGCGAACGTCGAAGAATTCCTGCTATAATCTGAAAAAGCTTTCTTAACGCACTTCCCGGCATGCCTGGGGAAAAGGATCATATCCGCGCGCCGGTTCGGCGCAGGAGGTCATGTCTTAAAATGCCGCGCGCAATCAGGATATCGCTTTTTTCAATACTCGCCCTTCTGCTCTCTTCCTGCGCTCTTTCGCCGCTCGCGGTGCCTGTAGCGCTGAGCGGCGGAACCGCCGGGATAGACTATACCTTTACAAACATAGCTTACAAGACGATAAGCCGGCCGGAGAAGGCTGTCGAGGAAGCCCTGTACAGGGCCCTCAGAAAGATGGACATAAAGGTGACGAAGCGCGAGGCAAGCGACGGCAAGGTGGATATAGATGGGGAAACGCCGAAGCTCGACATATACATATCTCTCGAAAATATAACTCCTACCGTCACCAAGATAAGCGTGGATGCGGTTCACGCCCTTATATTCAAGGATAAGTCCACCGCCGCCGAGATAATCGTGCAGACCGAGAAGGCCCTCAGGTAAAATGACGCCGGCCGCCTCAATCTCTGGTAAAATTATAAAAGGGTATGGAATTATTACCGGCGTAAGGCTCAACCGAAGAAGAGAGGTATATTATGACGATTTCCTGCCAGGGTGAGGATTACAGGTGGTACAGAGACAGGGCCGTGAGGAGCCGTGATTTCAACACGATGAGCGAGGTGGCGATATTCGCCGGGCCGGTGATGGATATGTATCCGGCGGTAACGGCCTCCGAACTCAAGATACTTGTCGAACGCGGCGAAAATTTCGTCCTTGTTGACGTCCGTGATGGCGATTCTTTTGAAAAAGAGCATATACCCGGCTCCATAAACATACCGGTTGCCCGCCTTGAGCTCGATTCTCCAAAGATCATGGGCATGGATGAGCTTGTCATAGTTTACAGCGTCGGGCCGCTTTGCGGCGCAAACGCGGTCGGAGCCGATAAGCTCGTGACCATCGGGTACAAGCACGTCATGAGGTTCAGGGGCGGGATCGAGGAATGGAAAAACTCCGGATACAGGGTTGATGGGAGGGGCATGGCGGATGAGCCCTCTGCGGAAGGAGCCGTTGGAGAAGCGGCCTGATCGACGCAAGGCGATTCGCGGGATGTTGCGCTATCGAGCCCGCCGGCCGTAAGGCCGTGTTGTTGTTTTTTTATTCCGACGAATACCGCGGTGAGCAATAATAAAGCCCCGGCCAAGGCCGGGGCTTTAGAGGCATTGCGGTTTTCCTATCGAGTCTCCATGCCGGCGCCCTGTTTCGTGACCTGAGATACCACAAGCTCGCCGTCGGCTACTATTTTATGCCATACCCCTTTCGGGGCAAGGACGCAGACACCCGGTTTCAGCTCAACGCTTTCCTCGGAGCCGTTATCGAGATAGAATTTCCCTTTGCCCTCGTGAACAAAGAATATCTGGTCGCCTTCCGGGTGCCTGTGGTAGGCGAGCACCTGGCCGGCCCTGAAATAATATGAGTCGTGGCCGAGCTGTTCGGTCTTTATGAAAGCCACCTTATTGACGTTTCCCTCCTTGAACTCCTTTTTTTCAATTACATTCACGCAATCCATCGTACTGTTTTCTCCTTTCTTTCTATTTTTGGCTTTTTGATTTTTTGCGGCCAGGTGACCCGCAAGCAACTCCGCTTCATTACGGTGATTTTCACGATGCCCATGGCGTCATCCGGCTTCGCGCGGCTGCCGCGTGTCCGCGCCGTTCAGCTTTTTTCCCGCCCTGCGGGCCTTTTTCAGGCCGTCTCTCACAAGGTCTTCCATCGTCCGCGAATCGAGCGCCTGAAGGAGTTTCTTCTGGGCGGTTCTCCAGACGTCATGGACGGGACAGATGTCGTCCCTTGGACACTCGCCTTTTTTTATCAGGCATACGTTCAGGAATATCGGCCCTTCGATAGCCTCGATGACCTGCCTGAGCGTCATATGGCGCGGAGAGCGCGCGAGCGCGTAGCCGCCGGATGCGCCGCGCCGCGACCTCACGAGCTCGCGCCTTGCGAGCTGCTGCATTATCTTGGCGAGATAGTTCTCCGGTATGCCCTGCGCCCGCGCTATCTCGCGCATGCCGCAAAAGGCAAGGGGATTGGCGGAGAGGTGAAGAACCGCCCGCACTCCGTATTCGCCGTCTCTTGTAAGCCGGAACATGCCCGCTCTCCGGTGAAAGTCCAATATTGGACTATTCGGACTTAATTAGTCCTTATTATACCGATTTAACAGGCCGTGTCAAGCGGTGTACGTCAAGCCCGGCCGATGTCGGGAACGCCCCGCGGAAACGGGACGTTTCCGGAAGCCGTGCTAAAGTCTCATGGCACCTGCTTGGCGTGGCTTATCGAGGCCTCCGCATGAGTTATCGCCTCTTTGGCGTGCTTGATGGCGGCGTCTGCATGAGGGCTTTTCGTAGCTTTCTCCGAGTCCTCGAAATGAGTTATCGCTTCCTTCATCTCCTTTATGGCAGCTTCCATGCGCTGTATGCCGATCTTTGAGTGCTCGTCGGCGAATGACGCGACCGGGGCCGCTATGCCCGCAACAAGAAAGGACAGCAGGGCGGCGAAAAGAATTTTCCTTTTCATCTGAGACCTCCTTTTTACAGGTTTTGCCTCTGCCGGGATGCCGAGGATCGAGGCGGTTGATAGCGGAAGTATATCAGGCGCATACGCGCTGTCAAATATGCCGCTTTCGTCATGTCCGTCATTATTGAGGCGCAAATATCTCCGCCGGGAAACTCGCAACCGATATGCGCGAGCCGGATCAGGCTGTCTAATGGGAATGGGGAGCGGAACCGCGGATAAGGCCGGACTGAAAGGGGCCGTGCGCAGGCGAGGCGATTAAAGTTATTCTGCGAACTTCCGACAGAACGTATGGGGGCGTGGATGGATATGGTTCGTTGCTCGGACAGGTCTTTGGAGGAAGATCCCGTCCATGAGGCCCATATAGAGAACCCCGGACGGCCAAAAGCCCTGTTCGGGGTTTTTACGTCCGGGCCGTTCGCCTATGCGTGTCCCGCGCCCTTGTCTATACCCTCGGCCATGTCGGTGAACATCGTGCCGCGAATGGTAGTTTTCTCGCCGCATCCGGGGCAGTTGATGACCGTGCCGTCCTTCAGGTCTTTAGCCTTTTTCATGAACTCTTTTTTGCACACCGGGCAGGTGATGGTAATGAGCACGTCTTTCGTCATGGAGTCTCCTTCCTGAACATGGGTCGCTAGCGCTATACCCGCTTGCGGCCAGGACCTCAAAAAAAAATCTTAAATCCATTTGAAGCTTAACATGAAATTAATCGGGCAGTCAACTGCGGCAAAGTCCAATAAGGGTTTGGAGCGGCTCGAAAGATCGCCGCAATGGGAGTTCGCGGCTTAAGAGGCCACCGGATACGCCATATCGCTCGAACGTAAAGGGCCGAGCATATGCGCGCCCCATCTTCAGCGCGGCCGATATGCCCTTGTCTGACGCTTGCGCCGGATTGTGACGAAAGTTACCGAACCGGCGGCATGGAGCCTGTATAATCGTATGCAAGGAGCCTAAAAAAAATGATGAAGCGCCGGGATGAAATCGAGGAGAGAGGTTCGATGCCGTTTCAGCTCGGAGCGCAGTGGGTAATAGAACTCTACGGCTGTTCGCGGGAGAGGATCGAAAAGGCGGGCGCCGTCGAGGAGATAATGGTCTCCGCCGCCAGGATTTCCAATTCTGTAATAACCAAAACAATATTCCATGAGTTCAGCGAGCGCGGGGTGAACGGCTTGGTAGCCATGCTCTCCGGGGCGTATTTGGCCATCCACACCTGGCCGGACAAAGGATACGCCGCGCTCGATATCTTTTCAGCCGGATCGGTTATGCCACAGGAGACCGCCGCTTTCATAGCCGGACGGCTCGGCGCCGGACGAACGCTCATATACCTGGTGCCGCGTGGAAAGTTCGATGAGTCGGGCGTTCCCACGCCTCCAAGGAAAGTGACGCCAATCGATGGCGCCGCCGCGCCGGAGGTCCCGAAGATCGTCAGGGCCGCGATCGTTTTGTTCGGGCTTATCTTCTGAGCCGGGATAATACCCGCCTTAGCCGTAGAAGGCCGCGCGAATCCGCAAAGCGCCATGCCTCCGTACCCTTCCCACATGCGAAAAGCATATTGCAAGGAAGCCTCTCATGCCATTAATACCGGCGGCCTTGACTGGGACATCGATACCCTGATATTATTGCATAATCCGGGACGATGCCGTCGATGGGACTGAATGATGGTAAAGGCGTTGAGAGCGATAGTGATGTCGGTGACTGCTGCGGCCTGCGCGGTCTTTCTTGTCAGCGGGGCGGCAGGCGCGGCGACGCCGCTTCCTCGTGAGTTTCGGGCGGCCACGCAGCCTCCGGCGTACCCGGTCGCGCAGGCCATGCCGCCCTTTCCCCAGCCTGCGCCGCCGTCGCCTTTCCCCGGGCCCGGCCCGGCGCCTTTTCCGGTTACCGTGCCTCCTTACCCGCCTCCATCGCCGGTGAGAATCCCGAACGCCGGAGTGCAGGCGCTTGCCACCGGCCTTCCTTCGCCGTCGCACATCACTGTGAAGGGCCGGCTTCTTATATGGTCTCAGGCCGGCGACAACCCCATAGAGAAGATGGGCGTGAACGGGGGAAAGCCTGTGCCGATGGCCATGAATATCGGCGTGCCGGAAAACCTCTTCGTCGCAGGCAGGCATGTCTACTGGATAGACGGCGACAGGGTCAAGGATACCGACCTTGACACGGGCGTCACCGCCATACTTTCCAAAGGAAAGCGAAATTTCGACGAATCCGCCATCGCCACGGACGGAAAAAACCTTTACTGGATAAATTCTCATTCGAACCCTGTCCGCCGTACCATAAACAGCGTTCCACTGGCCGGAGGAGAATCCTCGGTAATCGCGCAAACCTCGAGAGAGATAGTCTCCCTCGCCTTTGATAAAGGGTTCGTATACTATGAGGAGATTGAAGATGCCGGGCCGGCGGCTTCCGGCGTGCATGATAGTTTTATAATGAAAGTCCCGGCAACCGGCGGCCATGCGCTCACCGTCGTCGATGCCGGACTAAACGGCCTTACGCCGACCAAAAACCCGCGGAAGCCTTCTCCAGCCTGGGAGGGCGCAGGCGGCATAGCGGTGACGAACGGCCACATATATTTCTCCGGGGCGGACGGCGCTTATAAACTTTACAGGGTTCCGGTCGATGGCGGGAAAGTCTCCGTCGTCGAGGAGCTTCCGGAGGCCGCCGTAAAAATAGTGGCAGACGCCCAGAACGTCTACTGGGCGGACTCCGTTTCGATAAGCAGGCTTTCCCTGAGCGGCGGGAAGGCGGTCGTTCTGGCGGGCGCTCTCCATTCTCCGGCTGATATCGCGGTGGGCGACGGGGGCGTTTACTGGACTGAGACCGTCTGTTGCGGACACGGCCAGAAAGGGTCGATAAAGGAGGTCCCCGCGGCAGGCGGGAAGATTTTGATTTTAGCTGCGGGTGTGGACGCGCCGGGCCCCATAGCGCTCGGCGGCCATGAAGTCTTCTGGGGCGAAGGCGGGACGACCGGGCTGGCCGAAGGGTTCGGAAGGATCGCTAACGTGCCGCAGCATGGCGGGGGCGCGGTTCGCACCGTGGCAAGCGGCATATCGAGCGACATGCCGCCTATAGCCGTCGTCGGACGCGACATTTTCGTGGCCGACAAATTCACGATAAAAAGAATACCCCTCTCCGGAGGGCAGGCCGAAAAGATGACGACCGCCGATTCCAATGTGGCGGATATTGCCGCGGACGGCCGGAACGTCTACTGGATAGAAGACCCGTTATCGGCCGTCATGATGGAGAAGATAACCGGAGGGCCCGTTATTACGCTCACGACAGGCAGGGGCCCGGCTGGACGTCTTGTCGTAGACAGCTCCAGCATATACTGGGTGGATCATTACGACACTATAAAAAAGATTGGCATCTCGAGCAGGGCCGAGAGCATAATCGGGCAGGACCTCGGATACGTGTCTGATATCGCTGTCAGCGGCATTAACGTATTCTTTCTCGAAAGCAACAGCAGGGACATAAGGAAAATCCCATCCTACGGCGGGCCGAGCCTGACGCTGGTGAGCTTCATAAACCCGCCCGGGTCCATA
>JAKAIQ010000051.1 GCA_021825035.1 Deltaproteobacteria bacterium
GCATTTTTTTGTGCCGGGGTTACTCGTAGTCGAAGAATTATATCAATATGGCCCGGAATTTTTCAGGCAGGCTGAAAGGGTTCGGTCCGCCGTAAAAGCGCGGACTGCGGCCGGGTGACGATGCGGCTGCCTGCAATTAGACCGACCGCTAAAATAGAATTCCGCCGGTGGAAGCCGGCGGAATTCTATTTGCACCATGATACTGCATGAAAGCGCCGGGTTTAAAGCCCGTCATCCTTCAAAATTATCGATGATATGCCGTGTTTCGGTAGCGGCCGGGGCATGCTATTGTCTTTGCGGCATTTGGCGCGGTTTTCCATATCACAATTTTAAGATGCCATGATGTTTTGAGCCCGGTTTTTGTTTCCCATGGTTTAATAAGGCTTTACAAAATGATCTGCTTATAGTACTATAAAGTATCCGTTGGAAAAGCGAAAAATAATCGATTGCAAAGGAGATTTAGATGGAATTCACCACATCGGAACAGGCAAAAGAGGCTATTAAGAAATGGCTTACTGAAAATCATCACGTCGTGAATGAGATAGACGATAAGAATGTGAATTTTCACTTTGAGATAGATTATCCTCTGGGGTCGCAAAAAAGGCAGCGCATCATTCAACCCAAAGACTATCCCGGGCTTATCGTGCTGCTGAACGGAGTCGCCATCGCTCCGGATCATACCGGAAAACTTAAAGATATGTCTGAAGATGAGCGGGATGAATTTTATTCCGAGATAAGACATGATCTCCTCTTCCAGTCGAACAGCTATGACATACATATGGACGAAGACGGCATCGCCAAACAGATACAATTTTCTTATGAGTTCTACTTTGACGCTCCGCTTACCAAGACCAGGCTCTACGAGGGACTCCTGGTGAACCATAGAAGCCTTCTGTACGTAGTAACCAAGTTTAACGATGAATTCGGCGTACCTTCCATGCCAGCCGGCTCGAAGGACACGACGGTAGGCACGGCCTGAAAATGGCCCGTTGTCTTAATGGAGGATGATATGTCTCAGCATAAGATAGACATTCGGTACCGTTGCTTGCACCCATCGTGCTGCGTTAACTGCAGGGAAGGGTATCTTACGATGAGCGAGGACTTTTTCAAGGAACTTTCCGCATCATCCGGCGAGGAAGGAGCATTTAAAAGCCCACGCGGAGCATGCAGGCTCGGCTATTCGCAGATGTTCAAGGTGATAAGTGTGAAGAACGTCGGCGAAGCAGCCGTATCCGGGGCAGCTCCGTCCGCCCCTGAAATGCCCGCGGAAAAGCCTTCGCAGGATCCCATAGCCTTGCTTGTCGAAGAGCACAAGGACATCCTCAAGATACTCGCCGACATAGAGGAGCATGTTCGCAAGAGGGATGTCGATGCGCTATGGGTCTCAACGAATCACCTTGAAAACCACCTTCAACTGCATTCGGCGCTTAAAGAGGAAGAGGTGCTTTTCCCGGCCATGAGAGGCCTTGTGACCTTTGGGGAAGGCCTTGTATCTACCATAAAGGAAGATCACCGTGAAGTGCTTTCGCTCCTGCATACCGTTCGTGACGCATTAAGGGATAACGATATACTCGACGGGATAGTGAAATCCATGATAGTAAGCTTAAAGGGGCATATCCGCAAGGAAGACGCCGAATTCTTTGCGCTCGTAAGCGGTTGTCTCGATTCGTGCGTAAGGAGCAAAATCATGGATGGAATGAGCAGGATTGAGAAGGCCTTTGTTGCAGCGCCGGCTGGGGACCGTAAGGCCAATCCGTTGACCAGCTCCGAGCGGGAGAAGCTCGACGAAGCCATAGCCGCAGTGCGGGATCTGGCTCACATAGACGGAGGTTGCTGCAACTGACGTCCATCTATCTTTAAGACCGATGTAATTCTGGCGGGCGCTTTTTCGAGCGCCCGCTTTTTTTTGGCGTACAAGAGATAGCCTGATGTCGGTCGTCGGAGGTTGAAACCCAGAAGTTTGCGGTCAGGGCAGCTCTTCTCAGGTAGCGGGGTACTGCCCCATGATTTCGTAGAATACGGCGTGCTTACCGGCCTCGTCTAACAAACATTCCATGGCTTGTTTATTTATGAATAGAATTGGATTTACGGCGTATTCCGGTGAAGGAGGGGGTTCCGTGGACTATAATGGGATGTTTATGTAGACAAGGATGAGCCAGATGACGATAAGGGTGCCGCCGAGCCAGCTTACGTATTTGAACGCTCGCCTCTTGTTTTTCGCATGGACGATTGACAATTTAAGGAATATAACGAAAAAGCCGAGCAGCCATGCGATTACGCCCCACACCCCTATGCCGTTTTCCAGAAAGTAGAATACGGCAAGAGCAAGATACAGTATCATGGTCGAGAAGCCGTTGATCCTGTGTATTTTGCGTTCCGAGATATTGGCTCCCTTCACAAGCTGGAGCCCGCTTATGAAGCTCGATGTGGCGAGCACAAGCCCTATGCTTGCAAGTATTATCGGCAGTGTGGAAAAGACGCTGAAAAAGCTCAGTATCGCATGCATGGTCAACTCCTGTGCATCAGGCGCAGAATCGTCTTCTGGAGAAGATATGACATCACCCCCAAGTATATCAGCACTATCGGCAGTATTATGAAGATGTTAGGGAGCGTCGTGTTGGAGATCATGTTGTTGTCGTTCGAGTTGCTCGTTACTATGCCGTAGGCGTTCCCGATGGTGCTGTTGTCACTCACGGTGTTGCCGTGGGATGAAAATAGCATGATTCCATTCCACCTGTTCCTGTTGGCCACGTTGTCTTGTATCGTATTCCCGTCGGAATGGCTGAGAAAGATGCCCTTGTCGTTGTTCGCATCGGCGGTGTTCTTGATGATCTTGTTTCCGGATGATGCGTCGAGATATATCCCGTAATATGAGTTCAGATAGGCTTCATTCCCGGTCAGGGTGTTGTTGTCCGAATGGCTAAGAATGATGCCGTTGACGTTTTGTTTGGCCATGTCGCCGCTTAAAAGAACATTCCTCGCGTTCAGGAGCTGTATCCCGGCTATGTCGGAGCCGGTCATGGTAAACCCCGCCACGGTCACGTTGGCAGTATCCGAGATTTTCAGAACCGGCTCTTTTTTCACGAGCGGGCGGATAACGGTGTAAGCTGAACCTTTGCCGGATTTGATCGAAAGCGGCTTGTTTATGACGATATTCTCGTTGTAGGAGCCGGCGCTCACCATGATGGTGTCGCCGGGCGCAGCCTTGTCCACGGCTTCCTGGATTTTTTTGTAATTCTCCGGAACCATGAGGGTTGCGGCATGGAGGGAGCCTGCGAACGACAGGAATTCAAGCGCGACCGTGAGCATTAAAATGTTAATTGTTTTACGCATCAAAGATTTATATGAAAAACCCCATTTCCGGGTTCCCTTCAAAATGCTTTCGGCGTCTTCGATGAGGAAAGGCGCCTTAAGAGGTTGCAATGTTTATTCTTAATGTTTTATTTTAACAAAAATAATTCAAGATGTCCAAATATTTTATCACATTTGTTAACCGTTTTTACGTCTTGCTTCGAGGCACAAATTCAGTTGACGTCATGCGTAGACCTTGTTATGCTAAAAAAAACGGCAGTTTTCCGGCCATTTTTGTATTATCTATTTATCATGCGCCGGTAACGCATTGAAATGCATCGTGCGAGCGCGCGCCCGTTGCCGTAGCGGTTTCAAGCCGCGAATACGAACGATTTCCCTAATAAAGATTAAAAAGGAGGGATTCTTATGGATTGGGGCATGAAAAATCGGTTGTCGAGGATCATACGGCCCGAGACCGGAAGGACCGTAATGCTTGCGGTTGACCATGGTTATTTCTTAGGGCCCACAACCGGCCTTGAAGAGCCTGAAAAGACCATAGCGCCTTTATTGCCATATGCGGACACGCTCATGCTTACAAGGGGTGTTTTGAGGGCCTGCGTCGACCCTTCGACGAACGTGCCCATAGTTTTAAGGGTATCGGGCGGAACGAGCATACTGGGGAACCTGGCCGACGAGGGAACGACCGTTTCGATGAAAGATGCGGTGCGCCTCAATACCGTCGGCGTAGCATTATCCATTTTCGTGGGTTCGGAGCTTGAAAGAAAAACGCTCCTTGCCCTTGCGGATCTCATAAATGAGGGGCATGAAGCAGGCATACCCGTGCTGGCGGTCACGGCGGTCGGAAAGGACATGGCGAGGGATGCGAGATATCTCGGTCTTGCCTGCCGCATTGCGGCGGAGCTCGGGGCGCATATCGTAAAGACATATTATTGCGATGGGTTCGAGAAGGTGGTTAAAAGCTGCCCTGTGCCGGTTGTCATAGCAGGAGGCAAAAAGATCCCGGAGCGCGACGCGTTGGAGCTTTCCCATAACGCCATATCGAGTGGGGCCGCGGGCGTGGACATGGGACGCAACATCTTCCAGTCGGAGCATCCGGTCGCTATGATACGCGCCGTTCGCGAGATAGTTCACAACAATATGACCCCCCAGAGGGCCTTTGACCTCTACAAGACCCTCTCCGAGTCTGAAGAAGCGAAAGGCCGTCAGGCGGTCAAGGCAGGTCTGTAAATCTTTTAGAGGAGTTTTTCTTGAGGGCAGCTCTATATTACAATAACAGTGACATCCGCGTTGAAGACGTATCGCTTCCTGAGATAGGCGAGGATGAGCTGCTTGTAAGGATCGAGGCCAGCGGCATATGCGGAAGCGATGTGATGGAGTGGTACAGGATAAAAAAGGCGCCTCTTGTGCTCGGTCATGAAATAGCCGGGGTCGTCGCCAAGGCCGGAAGGCGCGCAGCCCGCTTTAAGCCGGGCGACAGGATTACCGTTGCGCACCATGTGCCGTGCAACACCTGCAGATATTGCCTTGCCGGAAATCATTCCGTGTGCGATACGCTGAGGACCACAAACTTCGACCCTGGAGGATTTGCCGAGTATGTGAGAGTGCCGGCGATAAACGTAGAAAGGGGAGTTTTTTTATTGCCGGACCCGATGAGCTTTGAGGACGCAACCTTTTCCGAGCCTCTTGGCTGCGTCGTGAGGGGCTTACGGGCTGCGCGGATGGAGGCCGGCAAAAGCGTCCTCGTCATAGGAAGCGGCATGGCGGGGCTCCTGCATATAAAGCTTGTGAAGGCGCTCGGGGCGGGTAAGATAGCCGCGACCGACATCAATGATTACAGGCTTCAAGCCGCAAAAAGGTTCGGAGCCGACTATGTCTTCAGGGCGGAAAGTGATGTGCCGGATTCCGTCAGGAGCGCCCTTGGAAGACCCGCCGACATAGTGGTGTTGTGCGCAACGGCGGACGGGGCCATCGAGCAGGCGTTAAAGAGCGTCGACCGCGGCGGGGTGATCGTCTTTTTCGCACCGAGGGAGCCGGGAAAGACGTACCCGATGCCGCTTTTTGACCTATGGAGGGA
This sequence comes from Deltaproteobacteria bacterium, assembly GCA_021825035.1. Taxonomy (GTDB): domain Bacteria; phylum Desulfobacterota; class GWC2-55-46; order GWC2-55-46; family GWC2-55-46; genus JAKAIQ01. Next base: position 5,387 of record JAKAIQ010000051.1, read on the forward strand.
CAATATCACGATAGTGAACCCATATGCCTCTCCGCCGCATGATACGCTTATCGCCCTCGAGCTTATCGGGTCAGGCAGAGTAACCGTATCCGACATGATTACCCACAGGCTCGGCCTCTGGCAAGCCCCTCTGGGCTTCAAGCTCGTAAGCGAGGCAAAAGAATCGATCAAGGTCATCATAGAGCCGCAACGGTAAAGAAATACAAGTCATTACGCGATCCGCCTCGGAGAAGCCATTACGGAGGAGCGTTGAAAAACATAGGCCTTATCGTTAAGATCAGCAATCCTGCCGCCGTAAGGCTCGGCAACGAAATAGCCGAATGGATTGCTGAAAAGGGAGGGAAGGCATTTACTGACACGGCCCACGCCGCTTTAATCAAGCCGGCGGTATCGGTTCTTCCGGACGCGCTCGCCGATTCGATAGACGTCATGATAGTCCTTGGCGGCGACGGCACTATGCTTTACGCGGCAAGAACGATAAATGGAAAGAAGGTCCCGATCCTCGGCGTCAATCTGGGAGGTCTCGGCTTTTTGACGGCCATAAGCTCCTTGAACGAAGTCTATCCCATGCTTGAACGCGTCATAAGGGATGATTTTACCGTAGAAGAGAGGATGATGCTCGCGGCTTCCCTGACGCGGCGCGGGAAAACCGTGTCGAAGCACAAGGTCTTGAACGACGCCGTGGTAAAGGGTGAGAACGCCAGGCTCGTTAGGCTTGAGACGCGTATAAACGAGGAATATGTGACGACGTACAGGGCTGACGGTCTCATAGTGGCCACGCCGACGGGTTCGACGGCATATTCCCTTTCCGCCGCCGGCCCCATACTGTATCCTACCATACACTCCATAATCGTGGCCCCGGTCTGTCCGTTCAATCTCACGAACAGGCCGGTGGTCATAGCGGATTGGATGACCGTGGACGTCACGGTTTGTCCGGGGCAATCGAACGTACAGCTCATACTCGACGGACAGGTGGACGTCCCGCTCGAGAGCGGCGATACCGTCAAGATTAAGAGGGCCGATGCGAGCGTGTATTTGATCAAGTATGAAGGAAAAAGTTATTTCGATATACTGAGGGAACGGCTGATGTGGGAGGTCAAGGTGGACAATAGTGGCGTTACTTTGCAAAAATAATCATCGTATTTATAACAGGTTATCGGCATTAATTGAGATCGCGCATGCTGGTTGAACTGACCATCAAAGACTTCGCGATAATCGACAATATCAATATTTCATTCGGGCCGGGGCTCAACGTATTTACGGGAGAGACGGGGGCCGGCAAGAGCATAATACTCGATGCGATTTCGCTTGTCCTGGGCGACAGGGCATCCGGCGATATAATAAGAGCATCCGCCGAGGAGGCCCATGTCGAGGCGATGTTTGACGTTGCCGCTCATAAGGAGATTGAAAAGGTTCTGTCCGAGGCGGGGATCGGGTTCTCTGAAAGTCTCGTTATAAAGCGGGTGGTCCAGAGAGCGGGGAGGAACAAGATTTACATAAACGGAAGTCTTGCCACGCTCGTTACCCTGACCGAGGTGGGCAGGCGCCTCATAGATATTTACGGCCAGAACGAACATCAATCCCTTACGAGGCCTGAAGAGCATGTGGAGGCCCTCGACGCCTTCGGAGGGTTCCGGAGGCAGAGGGCCGAGATGTCCGAGGCGTACAGGAGTTACGTCGAGATAAGGAATGAGCTTGACGATATTGCGGGGGAATCAAAGGGGCTTTCCGAACGGCGTGAGTTTCTCGAATTTCAGTTGAATGAGATAAGGGATGCGTCTTTGAGGGACGGCGAAGATGCCGCAACTGAAAAGGAGCTTCACAGGCTCAGAAACTCGGAGAAGATAAAGGGCGCCATGGTGGAGGCCGAGAGGGCGATATACTCGGACTCCGGCTCGATGTCGGAGAGGCTTGGCTCTTTGATAAAGAACCTGAAAGCCGCGGCAGCCCTTGACGAGAGGCTGGCAAAAACAGCCGATACCCTTGAGGCAAGTCTTTATCAGCTTGAAGACGCCGCTTCCTCCCTCAGAGGATATTTCGGGTCGATGGAATACGACCCTTCACGACTTGAGGAGCTTGAGGCAAGGGTTGACCTTTTAAACAGGCTCAAGAGAAAATACGGGCCTGCCTTGAATGACGTTTTTCAAAAGATGGGTTCTCTGGAGGCTGAACTTGCCGGGCTGTCCGATCTTGAGGAAAGGGCGAGGGAGCTTTCTTCGAAGCTCGCGTCATCGAGGGAAAAAGCCGCGGCTTTGGCCTCCGGGCTTTCGGAGGCGAGGAAAACCGCCGCAGCCGGGCTTAAAAGAAAGGTCGAAAAAGAGCTTTCCGACCTTGGGATGAAGGGCGCTGTTTTCAACGTGATGATAGAGTCCGAGAGGAATCCCGACGGGTCGTGCCGTTTCAATGAAAAGGGGGCCGACAGGGTCCTGTTTTACATATCGGCCAATCCGGGCGAGGAGGCAAAGCCGCTCGCCAGAATAGCGTCGGGAGGGGAGTTGTCGAGAATAATGCTCGCCATGAAAAGCGTGACATCGGTCGGCAGGGTTCCCATCCTCGTTTTCGACGAGATAGACACAGGCATCGGTGGGGCGATGGCGCAGGTGGTTGGAATGAAGATTAAGGATGTCTCAAGGCGCCACCAGGTGCTCTGCGTGACGCATCTTCCGCAGATCGCGGCCTTCGCCGATAAGCATTTTTCCGTTGCCAAGAAAACGGCTTCCGGAAAAACGACGGCCTCGGTAAGGGAACTCGCCGGGGGTGAAAAGATCGAGGAGATTTCCACGCTTCTCGGCGGGCTGAATGTCACGGAAGTCACGAGGAAGCACGCGTCCGAGCTTATCGAGGCCGCCGGGCGTCTGGCCGGAAAGCCGGCTCGCGAATAGAGGGAATCAATACGGAGGGAAAGAAGTTGGTAAGAAGGGCGGCGCTGAATGACGTCGTGGAAATCTATGGGCTTATCGAGTCATTCGCCGAGAAAAGAGTAATGCTTCACCGGCCGCTGAGCGAGATATACGATAAGCTCAGGGATTTCTTCGTTTACGACGATGGAGGAACGGTGCTCGGCACATGCGCGCTCCAGATATGCTCTCAGGAGATGGGAGAGATAAGGTCCCTTACGGTCAGGGACGGCTGTACCGGCAAGGGGATAGGAAGAAGCCTTGTAAACGCATGTCTTGCCGATGCGCGAGCCATCGGTCTAAAGAAGGTGTTTGCCCTTACGTACAAGACCGGGTTCTTTCACAGGCTCAACTTCAGGACCATTGATAAAAACGTCCTTCCCCACAAGATATGGAGCGACTGCGTAAAGTGCGACAGGTTTCCCAGTTGCGATGAGACGGCTGTTGTAATAGACTTGGAGTGAACGGGGGATACGAACGGATTTTTAACGGCGCGGAAGGGGTGGACGGCATCATGGCAAATGACGCCATAAAAGAGGCATCAGGGACGTTCGAGGCCCTTGAAAAGCTCCTTGACGGAAGGGTGGAGAATTATGAGATATTCTTCTCCGGCGAATCCGGCATCGGGGTGGAGGTGAGGGGCGGTTCGGTGGACGCACTCAAGGTTCGCAAAAGCGCCGGCGTTGGCTTAAGAATAATATCAAAAGGCAGGCCGGGATTCGGATTTTCAAGCGTCCTTTCGTCCGACGCCCTCAAGGACATGGTGGATAAGACCATAAAGGCAAGTTCCGTCGCGTCCGAGGATAATTACCTGGCATTTCCCGGTGCGGCCCCTGCTTCCGTGAGCGAGAGTCTGCAGGTTTTTGACGATTCTTTCGGGGAGGCGGCCGAGGAAGAGAAGATAGGCCGCGCGATGAAGATAGAAGAAAGCGCTAAAGCCTTTGACAACAGGGTAAAGAGCGTACGGAAGGCATCTTACCAGGAATCCGTCATTTCGACGCGCATAGTAAATTCCAGCGGCATGGATATCAGGCATTCCGCCACATTTTTCTCAGGCAGCGTGACGGCCGTAGCCGGCGATGACAACGAATCCCAGATGGGATGGGATATGGATACGAGCCATAAAAGAAGCTCGATAGACCCCGACAGGATAGGGAAAGGAGCCGCCAGGAACGCCGTTAGGATGCTGGGAGCGAAAAAGATAGGCAGCATGAAATGCCCGGCGATTATTGAAAATACTGTGGCGTGCGAGCTGCTCGAGGCTCTTGCCAGTTCTTTTCTCGGCGACAATGTGGAGAAAGGCAAATCCATGCTCATCGGGAAGGCCGGCAAAAAAATAGCGTCGGCCGCGCTCAATATATGGGATAATGGCGTTCTTCCGGGCGGATGGGCGGCCTCTTTGTTTGACGGCGAAGGCTATCCCCGGAAGAAAACCCCGCTTGTCATTGAAGGAGTGTTCGATGGGTATCTTTACGATACATATTGGGCCGCACGGGCAGGGGCAAAATCTACCGGCAACGCGTCAAGAGGGAGTTTCAAGGGCGTTCCCGGCATAGGCATCTCGAATCTCTATATAGAGAAAGGCGGAAAAACCTTCACGGACCTCCTTAAAGAGGTTGGAGAAGGCCTCTTCATCACCGAGGTCATGGGCGCGCACACTATAAACACCATAAGCGGAGATTTTTCTCTGGGGGCCGCCGGATTCCGCGTTGAGGGCGGGGAAGCCGCTTATCCCGTAAGGGGCATGGCCATCTCCGGGAATCTTCTCCGTCTCTTTGAAAGGGTAGGCTCCTGCGGAGAAGACATCCGATTCATAGGTTCCATAGGCGCTCCGAGCCTTTTTGTCCATGAAATAGAGGCCAGCGGCTCATAACTAACGAAGGTAATGCGATGGAAGAAGGAAAAAACGCCAGGGAAATATTATCGCGCAATCCGCTTTTTAAGGGGCTCCAGGATTTCTATATAAATGACCTCATGGAAAGGGGCGAACTGAAGACCTGGCCGGCCGGAACCCAGATCATATCCGAGGGAGAAGCAGGAGATGCGGTTTACTTCATACTAATGGGCAGGGCCAAGGTTACCCTTTACGGCGAGGAAGGCCGGGAAATAGTGCTTTCCATCTTGAAAGAAGGGGATATGTTCGGGGAACTTTCCATTATAGACGAGCAGCCGCGGTCTGCGAACGTGGAAGCCGTACAGAAGCTCGAGTGCATGGTAATAGGAAGGAAAGCCTTTCTCGAGTATCTGTCCACTCACCATAAGGTTTACATGATGTTTTTTGCATATCTTACCGGGAGGCTCCGTGAAGCCACGCGAAAGATTGGAGGGCTTGCCCTGCTCGATGTATGCGGCAGGATCGCGCATACCCTCATAGGCATGTCAAAGAAGGGGCGGTCCTCGAAGGAGAAAGTCATTTCCGTTGAAAGGGTCACCCATGAAGAGCTTGCCGCCATGATAGGTTCATCGAGGGAGGTGGTGAGCAGGGCGTTGAAGAAGTTGACGCTTGAGGGCTACATCAAGATGGAAAAGGACAGGATACTGCTTTATATGGAGGAATAGGCCTGTGCCGCGTTTTTTGTACGGTAGAACACCTGTTTTGTTTCGGCTTGATAAAGAGTCAGGCCCGGCCCCATGGAAAAATTCGTGCAATCATGTTACTATATTTTATTGAAGTTACGGCTTTTTTGCATTTATAATGAACGTGTTTTAACGCGCGTTCGGGCAGGGGACTCTCTCAGAAATGTTAAACAGCATACTTAAAAAAGTGTTCGGCAGCAAGAACGACCGTGAAATGAAACGGCTTCAGCCTGCCGTGGACCGGATAAACTCTCTGGAAGCAGGGATGAAGTCATTGAGCGACGAAGGGTTCCAAGAGCTTACCTCGAGGTTCAAAAACGACCTTGCAGGCGGGAAAAGCCTCGATGACATATTGCCCGAGGCGTTCGCCGCGGTAAGGGAGGTGGCGTGGCGCAAGCTCCAGATGCGCCACTTCGACGTTCAGCTGTTG
>JAKAIQ010000052.1 GCA_021825035.1 Deltaproteobacteria bacterium
TTTCGAGGCCCGAAGGTCCGGCACGATCCTCGAATCCACCATCTTCCCGACAGCGGCGGAAACGTCGAGGATCGAATCGATCCCTTCGGTCGCCTTTTCCACCCATTCTTTTCCCGATATCGGATAGCTACCGGTCTGTCCCGCTTCGTAGACCGACTTCCTCACCTCCTGAAAGCGGCCTAAAAAAATCTCCTCCATTTTAGATATCGCTTTTCGCACGTCCGGGTCCACGTCGGAGTCCTTCAGCGCGAGTATGGTATTGAGATTCATCTCGACTATGGCCCTGTCGGTATCGAGCCGCGCCTGCGCCTCCCGGTCTATCGGCTTGCCGGAGGCGATGACCCTCGCGAGTATCGCCCGCTCGCGGCCCGCGTATTCCATGGTGTCGTATACCGCCTGTTTGATCACAAGGTTCATCCTCAGGGCCTCGGCGGAGGATTCCCTGCTCCTGCTCGACGTGAACGTCTTCATCCTCAAATCGGCGTTGGCGTCGATATACGAGCCCATGAGCATGTTCCAGTCCGTCGCCGAGTAATCTTTTGCCGCGCGCCCGAAGTTGTCGTCCGCTTTTTTTCTTGCGGCCTCCAGATCCCTGTAAGCGTTCCCGGCCCTGGTCAGGGCCGCGCCGAGCGTTTCATTCGACCCGTCGAGCGAGACGATCTTTCCCGCAAGCTCGTAGCCTTTTTTCGCGGCCTCGTCGCCGCTCGCCCTTAGCTCGCGTATGTGCCCGACGGTCGCGGCGTCGGCCTCTCCGTCCCCCGAAAGCGCGAGCGCCGTGTTGGCCCCCTCCTTGCCCTCATACCCGGCGGCCTCCAGAATATCATCGGCGAGTTCGTTCGACTTGGCCATGCGGGAGATATCCCCGGCGGCCCTCCTTGTCGTCACGATGTTATTGAGCGAAAAGACGGCGAGAGACAGGGCCAGCACGCCGACCGAGCCCGTCAGAAAATTCCTTATGCTCATGCCGTTCATGAATCTTTTCAAAAATTCCATCCCGTACCCCCTCCCGTCGATCAACGGATTCATGCGACAAATTCACGATGATTTACAATCCCTCATTTCGTCCGTTTCGGGAAAGACTTTAGGGTGGCTGCCCGCTGAAATGGCTCAATCATCCAAAGGACTACGGGTTGGCAGTCCGGCGGACTATGACGCTCCAGGCCGGGCAAATCTCTCTTTTCGGCAAAATCGATGGGTGGGACGCCCGGGCCGGGGGTTGAGAGAGGAGCTACCCGCCTGCGACCGGTGCGTCTCTTGTCATCTCGCACATGACGTCGAGAAGTTCATTTACGCTGAAGGGTTTGGGAAGTAACCTGCATTTGGTGTGCCTCACGAATTCCGCGATCCTGTCGGCCCAGGAGTTGGCCGAGATGAAGACGATCTTTTCCGCGAGACGGGGATTGCGTTCCGTTATCCGTCCGAAAAGCTCAAGGCCGTCCATGCCGGGTATCATTATGTCGAGGAAGATGAAGTCGAAGTCCCGGCGCATTATTTTTTCAAGGGCCTCCCTGCCGTCGCCCGCCGTTTCGATCCTCGATATGCTCGCCGAGACCGCCTCGCTTATGAGGCCCGCCACCTCTTTTTCGTCGTCCACTATGAGCACCGACCTGCCGCGGAGCATGTCGTATTCCCGCTCCCCGCTCGCGCCCTTCTCCCCTTCCTCGATTATCGGGCCGTCGTGCGGAAGGGTAATGCTGAAGGAAGCTCCGGCAGGCGCGGCGGAGGCGGTTATGCCGCCGCCCATGTTCTCGAGTATCTTGCGGCTTACGCTCAGGCCGAGGCCCGTGCCCTTGCCCGCGTCCTTTGTGGTGAAGAAGGGGTCGAAGACCCTGTCTATTATCTCTTTCGAGATGCCCGGCCCGTCGTCCGATATCTCGACGACCACTTCTCCGTCCCGCAAAAACGACGCGATCTCGATGGTCGAGCCTTTCCTCGACCCCTCGATGGCGTCCTTGGAGTTCTGCAGAAGGTTTATCATTACCTGCTGGAAGAGGTTCCTGTTGCAGCGCACGACAAGCGGCCCGTCATCGAGGCGGAGGCGGACGGACACGCTCGCCATCTTCAACTGGTGGGCCAGCAGCTCCACGGCCTGTCCGATAAGGGCGTTGACGTCGGCGCATTCCATCTCGATGCCCTTCTCCCTGGCGAAGACGAGCAGGTCTTTCACGATCTTTTTGATGCGAAGGACGCCTTCCTTTATCGGCTTCAGCCTTTCCGCCCCGTCGTCATACTCTGCCATCGTCGCCTCGTAGAGCTCGATGTTCAAGAGGACAGCCTGAAGCGGGTTGTTGATCTCGTGGGCTATGCCGGCCACCATCTCTCCGAGAGAGGCGAGCTTGCTCGACAGGAGCATCCGGTCCTGCATGAGCTTCTGTTCGGTGATGTCCTTGGCCGTTATCACGTAACGGTGCTTGCGGCTCTGCCTCCTGGCGAGGCCGGAGACGGTAAACAGGAAGGTCTGGCCCCGGTTGTCCATGGTCTCCTCGCTGTAGACCCGGTTGGCCTCTTCGGAATCCCTGAACTTGCCGAGGAGGTTCGAGAACGCGCACTCGCACCCCGGCGTCCTCAGCCTCCCGCCGCCGCTCCTCGTGGCGCAGTCCATTTCCCGCCTGCAGAAGCCCGGCAGGAATTCCGCCCCCCTGGAATTCATGACGGTAAGAAATCCGTCGCTGTCCGCGATAAACACGCCCTGGTCGAGGCTGGACATTATGTCGGCAAGGATCTTTTCCTCCTCGAAGGCCTGCTCGAAGAAGCCCTCGAGCACCCGGTTTATGAAAAGCGTCAGCTCCGTGGTAAGGTCGGCGTCAAAGGGATCGTTTCTGACGTACGAGATGATGATCAGGCCCGCCTGCTCCCCCTTGTAGAAGAGAGGAAGCTCGCAATAATGGAGGGCGCCCATTTCGGGCGCGCCATGCGCATGGCCGTCCGGCAGCACGGACGCACCGGCGAAATCGAGCGTCTCCGGCTGAACGCCGGGCCGGCACGCCGGGATCCTGGCGATGAATCTGTCCTTGAAGCGCTAGAATTTAGACCGGTCGAGGCGGGCGTTTTTATAGAACCTGGCCTGGGTCTGATTTCTGCAATTTATGAAATACGCCGCGGCCTCAATGCCCGCCGCCAGCCGCACGACGTTGAAAAAATGCGACATCAGGCCATGAATGTCCACCCCCAGAGACGTAATCCTGGCGAAGTTCTCGGGCCTCACTCATTTGTCTCCCTTCCGTCGATTCTCATGCCGGGCCTGCCTCGGCTGATCGGCATGAGGCAAAACGCGCCGCGCCCTCAAAGCGGCGCTTTCGCGGGCTCAGGGGCCGAACGATGCCGATGCGTCAGAACGACGGCTCCAGCGCCTCCCGCACCGGGAAGAGCGCCTCACCGGCTCTCTCCGCCCGCATCTCGACCCTCATCTCCTTTTTGGCGCGCTGAATCCTGAATATCTCGACGTTTTGCTTCAGCCCGGCGGCGAGCCTGGCTATCTCGTTGCTTGCCACGGCTATCTGCTGCGCGCTCTTCGAGGTCTCGGCTATCACCCCGGAGACCGACTCTATGTCCCCGCCTATCTGCTCGGTCGCGGCAGACTGCTCCTCTAACGCCGTCGTTATGTTGTGCACCATCGACGTCACCACCGATACCCTGTCGATTATGTTCTTAAGCGCGTCCCCGGCCTCGCCCGCAAGCCTCGCACCGGCGTTCACCGCCGATACCTCGCTCTCCATCGAGGATATCGCCCGCCCGGTCTCGGTCTGCATCGCGCTTATCATCTCGCCAATCTCCTTCGTCGCCTTCATAGTCTTCTCCGCAAGCTTCCTCACCTCGTCCGCCACCACCGCAAAACCACGCCCCTGCTCCCCCGCCCTCGCGGCCTCTATCGCCGCGTTGAGCGCAAGCAGGTTCGTCTGGTCGGCTATGTCGTCTATCACGTTTATGATGTTCCCTATCTCGTGAGAACGGCTCCCAAGGTTCGAGATTATCACGCTCGACTCGCTCGCCGTCCTCGATATCCCGTTCATCGACTCTATCGTCCTCGCCACTATATCCCCGCCGCTCACCGCCACCCTGTTAGCCTCCATAGCGGCCTCCGACGCCGATGAAACGTTCCTCGCAACCTCCGTTATCGTCGCGCTCATCTCCTGCGCCGCAGTCGATACCTGCGCCGCCTTCGACGCCTGCGCCTGTGAGCCTCCCGCTATCTGCGTCGCGCTCGCGGACAGCTCCTCGGACGACGACGCAAGGTAATCGACCGACGAGTGTATCTCCCTCACCACGCCGTGAAACTTCTCCATCATCCGGTTGAAGGCCGCCGCCATCTGCCCGCTCTCGTCGCGCGACGTGACGTCTATCTTCACCGTAAGATCCCCGGACTTCTCTATAGCCGCCATGCGGTCGTTCAGAAAAAGCATCGGCGATATCACCTTGCCGTTTATCACGAATAACGACGCGACGCCCAGCAGGATGATGAGCGCCAGCCCGGCGACGGACAGGATCATGCTCCGTTTCGAGGCCCGAAGGTCCGGCACGATCCTCGAATCCACCATCTTCCCGACCGCGGCGGAAACGTCGAGGATCGTGTTTATGGCCGCGCTCGATTTATCGATCCATTCCTGGCCGGAGACCGGATAATTGCCGGTCTGTCCCGCGTCGTAGACCGACTTTCTCAGCTCGTCGAAGCTACCGAGGAAGACCTCCTCCATCCGCGAGACGGCGGCGCGCACCTCCGGGTTGACGTCATTCGACTCTTTCAGGCGGAGGATCGGCCTGAGATTGATGTTTATGATAGCCCGGTCGGTATTGAGCTTTTCGAGCGTATTATTGTCGAACGGGATCCTGCCGGATACGTACCTCGCGAGGATCGCCCGCTCGCGGCCCGCGTATTCGCTCACAAGCCATACGGCGTTCTTGAGCTCGAGGTTCATCCGCAGCCCTTCCTGCAAGGTCTCCTTGCCGGAGCCGGTCGTGAAGGCGGTGTTCCTGACGTCGGCGTTGGCGTCGATATACGAGGTTATGACGTCCGTCCATTCTTTCGCCGCATAGTCCTTGCCCGCCGTGAGTCCGAGGTTCCTGTCCGCGTTCTTTCTGGCGGATTCGAGTTCCAGGCGCAGCGACCGGGATTTGCTCACCGCCGAGTCGAGCGTCGAGTTGCCTTCGTCCTCGTCCGAGAGTTTTTTAGCGAGATCATAAGCCTTATTTATGGTATCATCGCCTTTCGTCCTCAGGTCCTGTATCATTCTAAGGGTGGCTCCGTCCGCCGCGGCCGCCGAGCCGAGCGCCTCGGCCGTGACCCCGCGCTCCTTCGCCTCGTAGCCCGACGCCTCGAGTATGTAGTCGGCGAGCATGTTCGCGGTGTCGAGCCTGGCGATCTCCTGTCCATGCCTCCGGGCGGCCAGGACATTATTGATGGACAGCACAGTAAGCGTAATGACGAATATGCCGACAGTGCCGATAAGGAACGTTCTTATGCTTGTGCCCCGCAGGATCTTCTCCGTCAGTTTTTTCATTATTTGCCTCCGCTATTTGATACCATAAGGTTGATTAATTTGATAGTCCAACAGATGATTGCCACATAATCTTTATATCGACCGGGCTTTAGATTACTTTAATTAAAATATTCAATTTTTTCCAAATTAAATTCATGAAATGAACTGATTTTAAGGATTAATTTAATCTGTCAAGTGGAATAAATCGGTATTCGGCCATGCTCCGTTACAAAAAAACCGAAAAAAACGCGTCGTCTTTCAGGCGATCGGCCATTCAACCCCGGCCGATTTTCCAGGAGGCGGCCTTGAAAGGCGGGATACATGGCTAATTCGGACAGAGGGGCGCGAGGGGCGGCCTTGAATGGTCTAAAAAGGGTTATTGCCGGCAAGGCATACGCCGACATTGCCCTTGAAGCCGCGCTCTCCGGCCTGAACGAAGCCGACAGGAGGCTCGCGACCGAGCTCCTTTACGGCGTCCTGCGGTGGCTGATAAAGATAGACTGGATAATAGATTCCTTCTCCGCCATCAAGACCAAAAAGCTCGAACACAGCGTCCTCAACGTTTTAAGGATAGGCGTCTATCAGCTTTACTTCCTGACAAGGATACCCGCGCGTTCCGCCGTGGACGAGAGCGTGAACCTCGTAGACGGAAAAAAAAGGGCGGGCTTCGTCAATGCGGTTCTAAGGAAGGCCGCCTCGAACAAGGAGACCGTCGCCTATCCGCGGTTTGAAGAAGACCCGGCAAGGCACGTCTCCATAATGCACTCGCATCCCGAATGGATGGTCAGGCGTTGGATCGGAAGGTACGGCCTGTCCGCGACCGTGGAGCTTTGCAAGGCCAACCAGTCGATACCGCCGAAGACCATCAGGGCAAATACCCTCTTGACTTCAAGGGACGCCCTTGCGGCCGAGCTTGCCGGGGACGGCCTCGAAGTGAAAGAAACGGCGTGCTCCCCGGACGGGATAACGGTTTCGACCGGGGGCAGGCTCGACCCGCTGGACCCGAGGTTCTACATACAGGACGAGGCCTCGCAGCTTATACCCCGCATACTTTCGCCGTCTCCGGGCGAGGCGATACTCGACGCCTGCAGCGCGCCCGGCGGAAAGACCACGCACATGGCCCAGCTCATGGGCGATAGCGGCCTTATCCGCGCCATCGACAGGAACCGCGTCCGCATCAAAAGCGTTCAAGAGGCCGCAAAAAGGCTCGGCATAACCATAATCGATACGTTGGTTGCCGACGCCGGACGGCCCATGGCTTTCGGGGAAGGCATAGCCTTTGACGGCATCCTCGTGGACGCCCCCTGCTCAGGGCTCGGCGTACTGCGGAGAAACCCGGACATCAAGATGAGGAGAAGGCCGGAAGATATCACGGAGCTTTCGGCAAGGCAGGCGGAAATACTCGATAACGCGGCGGGATATCTCAAAAAGGGAGGCCGCCTCGTCTACTCGACCTGCACGTTCGAGCCTGAGGAGACCGATGAGATCATAAGGCTTTTTTTGGACGGGCACAGGGATTTCGCGCTGGATGACGCGGCCAAATACCTGCCGAAAGAGTGCGCCGCGCTTATCGACAGGTCGGGTTTTTTGAGGACATTCCCGCACCTTCACGCTATGGACGGGTTTTTCGCGGCCCGGCTCAGGCGCATCCGCTGAAAGACGGCTCAGGCGAGGATGTCTATGATCTTCTTTCTCATCTCATCGACGGTCTTCAGGACTTTGAGGTTCGCGGAAAGCATCGCCTTGGAGCTTATCTGCGAAGCCGTCTCCTGAACAAGGTCGGTATTGGACGCTACGGCGGCCTTGCCGTTTTTGAGATATGCGGGCCCCGGCGCGTCGGATTGCCGGACATTCACCGACACGCCGCCGTCCGCTCCTTCGCTAAAGACCGCCGTGCCGCTCCTGAATCCGTCGGTGTTCGAGTTCGCCACGTTATTCGCGGAAACGCCGATCGAATCAAAGGCCGCCTTTATCCCTGAGGCTGCAATGGCTATAGGGTTCATCGTAATGCCCTCCACTTTATTTATCGGCGGGCTTGCCGAGAACTTTAGGTTCTTTTCGATTTTTTTTGGGGGGCTTTTTTGGGTCGCGGCAAGGATTTTCAGGCGAGTTTTGACGCAGGTATCTCCCCTTCCCTTACGACTTCGACCGTATCGCCGGTTATGTCCACTACAGTCGAGCCGAGGCGTCCGGCGAGCTCTCCGCCGTCTATGAGCATATCTATGGAGCCGTCGAAGTAGCCGATTATCCCGTCGGCGCTCCTGGCAGGCTCTTTTCCAGACGGGTTGGCGCTTGTGGCGGTTATGGGTGAATCAAGCGCGTGAACGAGCCTTTGGGCAACCGGATTGCTCGAAATCCTTATCCCGACCTTTCCGGTATTCGCTAAAAGCTCTGGGGGAAGGCAATCTTTTGCCCTGAAAATTATCGTAAGCGGGCCGGGCCAGAACCTTTTTATGAGGCCTTCGGCAACCGGCGGCACGTCCATGACGAGCGATCTCAGCATCGGCAGGTCTTTTATTATCAGGGAGACCGGGTTTGCCGGGCCGCGGCCTTTGAGGAGAAAAAGCCTTTTTACGGCTACTTCATTGAACGGGTCAACGCCGAGGCCGTAGAAGGTCTCGGTAGGAAAGGCTATTATGCCGCCGCTTCCGAAGACCTCCACGGCCTTCCCGGAAGGGAAAGCAGGCCCTGAAATGAACGGTTTTCCGGTATCTTGCAATTTTTTAATCTTTTTAGGGCCGATTCCCCACCGCGCGCCGACTCAAGCACCCTTTGAAGAAACGGTTATTTTTTTCGACTTCGCCACCACCTGCCGCTCCATTTCCTTCCTGTAATCCCGGAGCGCGACGGCAAGCCTGTCATCCGTGAGTGAGAGTATCTCGACCGCGAATATCGCCGCATTTCTGGCCCCTGCCTTTCCTATGGCCATCGACGCGACCGGCACCCCGCCCGGCATCTGCACCGTGGAAAGAAGGGCGTCGAGCCCCTTGAGCGGACTCGATTCTATCGGCACGCCCACGACCGGGAGGGTCGTTTCGGCGGCAACGAACCCGGCAAGGTGCGCCGCGCTTCCGGCCCCGGCTATTATTATCCGTATCCCTCTTTTCCGGGCGTTCCTCGCGTAGAGGGCGGTGCGCCTCGGCGTCCTGTGAGCCGACGAGACGGCCACTTCATACGGCACGCCGAATCTTTTAAGGATGCTTACGGCCTCCTCCATTACGCCCATGTCCGAATCGCTGCCCATGAGTATGCCAACCGCCGGTCTTTTCGTTTCAGCCATGAATCATGGCCCTCCCTTCAATAGGTGTTTTCCCTGAAAGACGGCTAAGCCCTCAAAAGAGCCTTTCTGCCGATATCTTTTCTGAAATAGGCCCCGTCCCACGATATCATCCCCACGGCCCGATAGGCGCGCTCTATCGCCTCTTTTATATCGCCGCCGCGGGCCGTAACCCCCAAGACCCTGCCGCCGGAGGTGACCACCCGGCCGTCTCTCAAAGCCGTCCCGGCGTGAAATACCATGACGTCGCGGAGCCTTGCCGCCTCCTCGAGCCCGCGTATCTCCTTGCCTTTTTCATAGCCTTCCGGGTAGCCTCTGGAGGCCATGACCACGCAGACCGATGACCCGGCCGACCAGCTCAGGCTGACGTCCGAGAGCCTGCCTTCGACAGCGGCCATAAGGACGTCGAGGAGGTCGTTTTCGAGGCGCATCATTATCGGCTGGGTCTCAGGGTCTCCGAACCTGCAGTTGAACTCAAGCGCCTTCGGCCTTCCGCCGTCGATCATGAGGCCCGCGTAAAGCACGCCCCTGTAAGGCCTGCCTTCGGCCTCCATCGCCTTCACGGCAGGCGTCATGATGGACGAGATTATCTCTTTTTCCATCTCCACGGTTATGACGGGCGCCGGAGAGTAGGCCCCCATGCCGCCGGTATTCGGCCCCCTGTCACCGTCGTATATCGCCTTATGGTCCTGGGCCGGGGCGAGCGGGAGAACGGTCTTTCCGTCGGTTATGGCGAGAAACGACGCCTCCTCGCCCCTCAGGAACTCCTCCACGACCACCCTTCTTCCGGCGGCCCCGAAGACCGAGCTTACCATCATGGCGTCTATGGCGGAAAGCGCCTCTTCAGCCGAGGCGCATATTACCACGCCCTTGCCCGCCGCGAGACCGTCGGCCTTCACCACGAACGGGGGCTTCCGGGCCTCGACGTACGCCCTCGCCTTGCCGGGGTCGTCGAAGCTCCCGTATGACGCGGTCGGTATGCCGTATTTCATCATCAGGCCCTTGCTGAAGGCCTTGCTCGCCTCGAGAACGGACGCGGCCTTCGTGGGGCCGAATATCCTGAGGCCCGCCGCCTCGAAGGCGTCGGTTATGCCGAGCGACAGGGGAATCTCCGGGCCTACGACCGTAAGGTCTATCTTCTCTTTCCTGGCGAAGGCTTCAAGCCCGGCTATGTCGTCCGCGGCTATGGGGACGTTTTCGCCGTGCTCTCCCGTGCCGGGATTGCCCGGCGCGATGTAGAGCCGCGTCACGTTCCTGCTTTGGGAAAGTTTCCATGCTATGGCGTGCTCCCTGCCGCCGCTTCCTGTCACGAGAACCTTCATTTGCGTTATGCGCCTCGAACGTTTTTTGCGAATCAGTGCCTGAAGTGCCTTATGCCCGTAAATACCATGGCGATGCCGTGTTCGTTGGCCGCCGCTATGACCTCTTCATCCTTTATCGACCCGCCGGGCTGTATGATGGCGGTTACGCCGTGCCTTGCGGCAAAATCCACGTTATCCCTGAAAGGAAAGAACGCGTCCGAGGCGAGCACCGAGCCTTTTACGTCGAGCCCTGCGTCGGCCGCCTTCATCGCGCTCAAGGATGCGTTCCTGCCCAAGCGGCGGGCCACATGGCTGCCCGACGCCTCGACTTTCCCGAAGGGCAAGTACCCCAAGAACGTTGCCGACGCGATTGCCGAACTGGACCGCGTCCCCGACGGCCACCTCGCGCGCGCCTTCAATCGCCTTCAGTACGCCGTGAAGGAAAACTCCCGACTGACGCCCAACGCTCCCTGGAACGCGCGAAAGCGCACCGAAGTCGAACTCGAGCTGTCCCAATATCCCGAGATCGCCGGAATCTCCGTTGGCGGCCGCGACTATCTGACCGGCGTAGAGGCCATGGATGGCGCCCGCGCACTGGCCACCACAGCCCGCACGTCAGCCAATCCCAGGGAAGCGGAAGAGATGAGCCGCAAGGCGGCGGAGAAGTACCTCGCAGCGGCCGATGCGTTCGGCAAAGTGCCGAACACCTCACCTTCCCGCCTGATGGCTCTCTACCAAGTCGCCACCTGCTACGCCCTGGCGCAGGAACTCCGCGCTGCAGTTCGCTCCGGCAACCGCGCCGTGGAAGCGTCCGCGCAGGCGGAAGACCTGGCACGGAAAGCACTCCAAGCCTTCGATGCGTACGAGCAGGAAGCGGCAACAACGCCGGCACGCGGTGAGGATGAACTGAAGATCCGCACACAATGCGAAGGCGTGATGCTGGCGGCCCGGACCTCCTTGCACGTGGCGCTCAGACAATGGAACGAAGCCGTTCGGTCATCCGATCGCCACGCCGAATGGGAAACGCGCTCCGGATCGGTTGACGCCAGCGGCGCGACGCTGCTCAACAGATTCCGGGCCCTGATCGAACTGGCGGCCGAAGAGACTGCACCCGTCTGCGACACCCATC
>JAKAIQ010000053.1 GCA_021825035.1 Deltaproteobacteria bacterium
ATGGGCAGGTAGGCCTTTTTTAGAGGACTTTGAAGACGGCTCTTGAAACGAAGCCCCGGATGGAACTCCGGGGCTTCCTCATTTGCGGAGAAAGCGCGGCGAGCCGGAATGATCCTCGCCGGGGCGCGGGCGTCAAAAACCTATATTATGAGGAGGTCGCGGCGCGCGCGAAAAGGCCTTACGGCAGGGCCTTAAAAAGAGTTGTTTTAAGGCCGGGTCGCCTCGCCGCGCTTGCGGCCCCGCTTTTTTTCTTTTCCGGCGCGGCAGCGGGGATTCCATCATCGGCAGGGGCCGCGCCTTTAGCGCGGGAGCGTAAAGTAGAAAGTCGCTCCCTGCCCGACCTTGCCCTCGCCCCAGACTCTTCCGCCGTGCCTCTGTACGACCCGTTTCACTATGGCAAGCCCGGCGCCAGTGCCCTCGAACTCGCTTTCGGAATGGAGCCTCTTGAAGACCCCGAAGAGCCTGTCCGCGTGCCTCATGTCGAATCCGACGCCGTTGTCCCTCACGTAATAGACGTTCTCGCCGTCCGTTCCCAGACATCCGATCTCGACCATCGGCCTTTCCCTCGGGGCCGAGAATTTTACGGCGTTTGACATGAGGTTGAAGAGGGCCTGCCTTATGAGGGTTTCCTGGCCGCGGGCCGCGGGAAGCGCGGCGATCCTGAATTCGATCGTCTTTTCGGACGCGGCATTTAGCTCCGCCGAGAGCGCGGCGGCCAGCCCCGACATGTCTATCTCGGTTATCGTTATCTCGCTTCTCGAAAGGCGCGAAAGCTTCAGAAGGTCGCTTATGAACATCCCCATCTTCTGCGCGGAGGAGCGGATGGTCTTTATGAAGTCCCTGCCCTCTTCGTCCAGGACGTCCCGGTAATACTTCTCGATCATCTTCGAGAAGCCGTCTATGACCCTGAGGGGCGACGAGAGGTCGTGGGCGAGCGTGAAGTTGAAGGCCTCAAGCTCGGCGTTCGCCTCCTCGAGCTTTTTTATCTGGCTGTTCAGTTCTATGTGGAGCCAGGTTATCTGCTCCTCGGCCATCTTCTGCGGCGTTATGTCCCTTACGATGCTCCACATCCCGGCGGGCCTTCCGTCATCATCCCTGATAAGCCAGGTCCTGTTGCTCACCGGGATTATGGAGCCGTCCCTTCTCGCGTACTCCTTCTCGTACTCGTCGGAATAGCCTCTTGTCATGAGCTGCTCGCGGATTATGGTCTTGTTCAACTCGTGCCACCTTCGCGGGGTGAGATCGAGAAAGGTCATGTTCCTTATTTCGTCCATGGCGTAGCCGAGCATGCCGAGGAAGGCGTCATTGCAATCGACGATGCGCCCGCCGACGTCCATCCGTATGATCCCGTCCCTTATCGACTCGTAGAGGCCCCTGTATCTCCGTTCCGATTCGAGGATCTTTTCCTCGGCCTTTCTCCTGTCCGGGCTTTCGACGACCGCCCATGCGCCTTCGTGCCTGAGGAGGGAAAACCAGTGGTTGGAGACGACCTCTATCACCTCGGCGGCGGCGAGCCTCGCGAGCGGATAGGCGCAGACGCATATCATCTTCAGCCCGCCGAGGGAAAGGAACAGGTCCTTTTCGTAGTCCGCGAACGCCTTCCAGTCTTTTCTTTCGAGCCACGACATTATCCCGGCGGCCCTTACGCCGTCGAAGCCCTTTGAGACGGCGGCGCGGTGCAGCTCTTTCCAGCGTCCGCAAGCCTTCGAGGGGTTGAAGGAGCCGTTATCGAGATACCATTCCTCGTGCGGGATAATCTTCAGGCGCCCGTCGCGCACGGCTGTTCGAAGGCCCGGCAGGGCCGTTGCGGCTCCGGCTTTTTTCGTATCGAGGGGGTTGGCTGTTATCAGGACGCAGAGCTCGTTGTTGTCGAGGCCTGCCTTCATGTAGGGCGCGAGCGTCTCGGTCAGGTCTTTTTTATACCTGTAGAACTGGCAGGAGTGCGTTCCCCAGGGGACGTCTCCCATGACGTCTATACCCGTTTTCCGAAGACCGGTCATCCTACGCTCCTTTCATCAGATCGGGCGCCGAGGCCCTTTTGTGTCGAAAGAAGAAGAACGGATGATGAGACACCAGGCGGCAGTTCCAGAACGTTCGCAGGATTATAGCATGAACGGACGGAAAGGGCGAGAAAAAACGCGTTAGCGAATCACTGCTATAATCTCAAGAAGCGTGATCGATTTTTTCGAGGAGCTTCATTTCGAGTATTCGACCATAAAGGCGAGGCGCGCCGTGAAGAAAACGATATTTGCCGTTCTCATTGCCGCATGCCTCTCGGCCGTCAATCCGGCGCTTTCCACGGCAGACTCAGGGGACGACGTGGCCCGCGGGAAGGCGTTTTTCATCAAGGGCCTCTACTTCGAGGCGGCGGATGAGTTCAGGAAGGCCGTGGAGGCCGATCCGAAGGACATAACGGCCCGCGTCTACCTCGGCATGGCATATTACGAGTCCGGCAGGTTCGGGCCGGCCCTCGATACGTTCAAGAAGGTAGTTCAGCTCGCCCCGAACGACAGGAGGGGATATAACTACCTTGGGTTCATTTACATGGACCTGGGGCTCTTAGACGACGCGGTGGCCGCGTATACCAGGCTCACCGAGATCGACCCGACAAACGCCGTCGCCGCCGCGGATCTCGGGGCGGCATACTACAAGAAGGGGAAGATAAACAAGAGCGTGGACTTCTTCAAGAAGGCCCTCTCCATAAGGCCCTTTTCCCCGCTCGCGCTCAAGAACCTCGGCTTCATCTACTCGGTTGAAGGGAAATGGCCGGAGGCAATAGACGAGCTTGTCCTCGCGAGGATGGTTGACGCGCAGTACAGCGACGTCGAGTTCATGCTGAGGGACTTCCTCGACCGCGCCCGCCCTTTCCTGGATAATTGGCTCAAAAACTCGCCGGACGATCCCCGGCCGCATTACTACATCGCTTACGCGAGCGCCTTCAAGGGCGGCTATTTCGGCGAGGCGGACTGGAATATCGCCATGGGTGAGATATCGAAGGCCGTAAGCCTTGATCCCCGGAACGCGAAGTTCTGCGTAGCCAGGGCCCTAATCCTGACCCTCCAGATGGCCTTTCCCCAGGCCATAGGCGTCTCGAAGGAATGCGTTGCGCTCGACCCCGGGGACTGGCAGGCGTGGAAGGGGCTGGCCGAGGAGGAACTCGCCCTCGGAAACGCGCAGGACGGGCTGGCCGCCGCCGAAAAGGCGGCTGAGATAAGCCCCGGCGTCATAAGCGTGGAGGAAAACCTCGGGGTGGCATGGTCGGAGAAGGCGGACGACGAAAAGGCCCTGAATCACTTCGAGAATGCGGCGAGGCTCGGCGCGCGGAGCGGCCTGCTCGAATACGACCTGGCCGTTACGTATCATAATCTCAAGAACTTCGACATGGCATGGGAGCATGCCCGCCTGGCGCAATCGCTCGGCTACGGCGACGCGGACCGGCTCATAAAGGAGCTCGAAAGCGTATCGAAGGAGCCTGCCGTATATCCGTAAAAAAGGGGGGCATATGGCTGGAGGAGCGGCTGAAACGGCCAATCCGCCCGATGCGGTCATTAAAGAGATACTCGAAAGATACCGGACTGTCGCGGTGGTGGGCCTTTCCGCGGATCCTGAAAGGCCGAGCCATGAGGTCGCGGCGTTTCTCAAGGCGCATGGCTTCAGGATCGTCCCGGTAAACCCGAATCTTGAGAACGTCCTCGGCGAAAAGTGCTATCCGGACCTCGCGAGCATACCTTTCAAGGTCGAGATAGTCGATGTCTTCCGCAGGCCTGAGTTCGTCCCGCGGATAGCGGCCGAGGCCGTAAAGGCCGGGGCAAAGGTTCTCTGGCTTCAGATAGGGATAGTCGATGCCGAAGCCGCCGAAAGGCACAAAAAGGATCTGACCGTCATAATGGACAGGTGCATGGCCATCGAATACGGGCGTCTTGTGAAAAAACCGTCGAGGCAGGCGCCTGTTTAACCTTTTGGGACGTTCGTTCGGGAGAAGCTATGCCGGAGCGCTCGCGCGGTTGCAAAAAAGTCATATGTTGCGAAAAAAATGCGTTGTTTTTTTGATAGCCGGATTTCAAAATACATAAAAAACAGGCAGTTAGCGTATGGCATGGGAGTTGCTTCAACTTTAAGACGAATAGTATCGATACCTGCCCAGGCAGGGCGAAAATTCCGGCCTTAAACCCCAGGGCGCTTTTTAGAGTCTTTTCCCATAATTTCCGCTTCTAAACTTGCCAGAATATCCCCATGCGCCCTAACGGCGGCCGGCGGCATCGACCGCGGGCCGCCTCCTCTCATTTCCTCCACTTGACACTGTCCTGAACGATGCTATTGATTAAATAGAACATATTTCGATTGAAGGGGGCTAAAAAAAGGATGTACGGTCATGAGAAAGTTATTGGAGGTTATGTTGATCGTGGTTGCGGCCGCGTTTTTCCCGGAACCGGCGCAGGGGGCGGATAGGCGCGTGTCGCTCAGTTACAAAATGGACATGAATTTGACTATTTCCGCGCCCAGAGCTTACCGCATGCCTTCGTTAACTCCGGCCTCGCTCATAAACAACGACTACAGACAGGTGCTTCTTTCCAGTGGCGCGTGGTTTTACGCCAGCGGACTGGACGTTCAGGTGGACGAGTCGGGCTGGAGGTTTTTGAAGGTAGACCGCAATACCGTCAACATTGAACCGAGATATTCCTGGTACGGCAACGAGCTCGGCTTTCGCGCCGACCTGTGGACAGCGAACAGGTACTTTATTTGCACGTACAAGGCGCGCTACTGACGCGAGCGGCTTGTCCCGCGTGAACCGGCCCGGCATCATCAAGGTATGGGCCGCCCCGTGCGTATCCGCGCAAGACGAAAGCCGGAGAATGTCTCAATCGCCGCCGAAATCCTGTCAGCATCACTTCCAGATGTGAGAGATTAGATAACCGATGAGAACAAAAGGCCCGAGTAAGGCGACTATGAGCCTTCTGACGAACCTTTCATCCCTGCCGTTGCCTGGGCGCGAGGGAAGGGCCCCGGCCCTGGGGAGGCCTATGGAGTTTATCGAGGCCGTTTGCCCGGATATCGCCATGGCCGGGCCTTTCCGGCTGGGGCGGTTTTCTCAGGCCGGGCCTTTCCGGCTTCAAGGGGCATGGACGCATTGGCCCCGATATGAGCGCCTGCTGCGTAAAGCCGGTGTTTTGCCATGCATCGTTTTAAAAGGCGCTGTCCGGGATTTTCAGATAAAATTGCCGCTTTTGCAGGCCGCATGCCCTGACAGGCCTCGATTCGGCCAAATTAATATAACTAATATAACGGAATTAATGGAACTATTATAACAAAATGGTGAAAATGTCAATACTTCAGGCCAGGGCGGATCAAAAAATTATAAATGTCAGCGGGGAATTTTCATGCCTCGAGCCGTGGATGAAAATCATAAAGGAATGTGCGGGGAGGCTCTGGCGTCCCGCGGCAAAGACAAATGATTGTTCCGCGCCGCGTCCATGGCAAGACTATTTTTTCTCTTTGAAGAACGCCGGATAGAGCTTTTCACCGCATGCCGGGCATATAGAGTGGCTGAACGCCGCGCTCGAATGCTCCTCGATGTATTTTTCCACGCTCTTCCACTGCCCCTGCTCGTCTTTTATCATCTTGCACGAGGCGCATATGGGCAGGAGGCCGGTGAGGGTCTTGACCCTCGCCTTTTCCTCCTTGAGCTCGAAGACGAGCTTTTCCTGGGTCTCTTCCATCGCCTTCCTCAACTCCATGTGCCTTCTCAAAGGCCTCAGGAAGAAGAAATAGACCGTCGGCAGGACTACGGCGATAAGGGTGAAGACGTCGACAAAAACGCCTTCGTAAATGGAAAGCGGGGGAAGCATCGGCAGAACGCTTCCGACCACGCGAAACTCTACATACCTGACGTCGTCGAAGGCGGATGACGGGACATGCGGCAAAAAAACCACTATCAGGCCTTCGGCGATAAGAATCGAAGCGAGCGTAACTATGAGCAGATAGGCCGGCTTCACTATGCCGGGTATCTTCATGCCCCTCGTTGCCGTGCCGCGCGCCTTGTCTGTCTTGACCGGACGACTCATCCTACTCACCTTAATGGATGCATACATTAATCATTATACATCTTTCCCGCTTTTTTTTCGAGCGTGCCGCTCCCGGAAAAGCTCACGGCATAACGTTCCGTATCAACGAAACGTTATGAACCTGACGGAATGGGCATGCGCGGGCCGTACCCCGGGCCGCATTTCAGGGGATATTCCGGCAAGTCTGGTTGGCACATGAGTTGCATTTTTATCTAAAAGGGAGAGTTGATCTTCAATGATGTTGGTTCAGAAGGAGGTGTCGGTTATGATGAAGTTCGCAAGAAACCTTGGATTGGGATCGCTCTTCGCGCTTCTGGTCTTCACGGGCTATGCGATGGGCGGATATGGCATGAACGGCTACCCATCGGGCGGCGGCTCGATGGCCGGGACTCAGACGGTTGCGACGTCCAGCGAGCGGCTGGTTTCGCCGTCTTCGGCCTTCATCGGCAGGCTCGCCGGGGTCAATGTCGGGAGGCGCCAGATACTTCTCGATACGTTCGTGCCCGGATTGATGGGGCCTTCGGAAAGGATAGTGCCGTTCAATATCAGTAACGACACGACCATTTCCCTTTGCTTCAAGAGCACCGGGACGTGCGAAAGCGGGCTTATCGGCAGGGCCGGACTTGCTTCGGTCGGAATGGTCGATGAGCAGCTTCCGAGTGTCGCCAAGAATACGGTGGTGGTGGGAGACCCTGCTATACAGGGACGGGTAGTCCACGTGCAGATCACGTATGAGGACTAACGGACGGCGGACAGACAGGCCCGTGCGTGGGGCCGGGCCGCGGGGAAACGCGGAGCCCCGTGAGCCGTTTAAGGAGCGCCGGGCATGCGTAAAGCGCGCCCGGCGCATAACCGTTGAATACGTCGAAACGTTGAACGCAGATTGAGAAAGGAGGCTGTTTATGAAAACTTTAAGAAACATCGGCATGGGGGCGCTCCTTGCGCTGTTTGTCTTTTCAGGCACCGCGATGGCGGCGTCGATGGGCAACCAGGGCTGGAAGGAGCCGTATGGTTCGATGCCCCAAAGCTCGAGGCTAATCTCTCCGAGCTCCAGCTTTATGGGCAAACTGGTCGCCGTCAATGCGGCTGACCGGGAGATAACGGTCAAGACCTTCGTTCCGGGGCTTCTCGGGCCGCAGGAAAAACCGGTGCAGTTCAGGTTAGGCAAGGATTCGACCGTATCCATCTGCTTCACGAGCCTGAAGCCATGCTACAGCGGGCTTGCAGGCAGTGGAGGACTCAGGCAGCTCGAGTCGCTTAACGGCGAGATGGGGCACGTCAAGAAGGATGCCGTGGTCGTGGAGAACCCGGCTAAACCAGGGGACGTCGTGCACGTGCAGGTGACATACGAGGATTCGGCGATGTAGCGAAGCAGGGAAAGCCCCGACTGAAAAGCCGGGGCTTTCCCTTGCCCGCAACGCCTATCAACTCAGGAAAGCGCTATCGCGCCGGTAAGGGCGATAACGAGCGCCGCAAAGGCTATCATATCGGCTATGAACGTATTTCTCATCTTTCTTCTCCTTTCCGCAGACGGGTTCATTGCAATGCTTTCAATCGTCATATCCATGGCTCCATGATAATCCGTCGGGGATTAAAGGAATATTAGCGCGCCAAGTTCAGCCGTTTCGCCGCAAAAAGACCGCGTCATGCCCGGCTCCGCTTGCCAAGAGGGATTTTTAAGGCTATATTGCAATGTGTTGCCCGCCTTTGCCGTCTCATGCGAAGTCGGGCCGCATTAATGCCCGCCGGATGGAAGGAGGCTTTTGCCGGCCATGTACCACGAGCTCAAGAAAGCGTTTATCCTCTTTTTCTTTCCCCTGTCTTTATGCATAGAATTCCTGCTCGCCGGGGCCTTCATGCTCCTTGCGACCGGGAGGCAGCGGGCCGGAAAGGCGTGCGTCATCGCCGGGCTCGTCCTGCTTATACTTTTCACGACTTACCCCCTGCCGCAGTTCATGCTCAAGAGCCTCGAAGACATGTATCCGCCGCTTAACGCCGCCTCCGTCGCCTCCTATGGCGGCATACGGTACGTGGTAGTGCTTTCCGGAGGGATTTACCGGGGGGAGAAGACGATAACGAGCATTCTCGACCAATCGTCCGTGATAAGGCTCGACGACGCCATTATCCTTTTCCGCAAGCTCAAGATGACGGAACCGTCCGCGAGGCTCGTCGTTACCGGCAGGGTCGAATCTCCGTATCTGGCCCTGCTCGCCGAAGACCTCGGCGTCAAAAAAAACGATATCGTGATCGAGAACATCTCGATTGACACCGTCGATCAGGCCAGGCTCGTAAAGGAGATAGCCGGCAAGGAGCGTTTCTTTCTCGTTACCTCGGCGAGCCACATGCCGAGGGCCATGGCGCTTTTTAAAAAGGCCGGGACAAACCCCATACCTGCCCCCGGGGATTTCATGGCGAAGAAGGTCGAAGACCTGTACCGCCGCATCATCCCGCGCGCCGAGAACGTAAAGAACGCCGAGACCGCTTTTTACGAGTACATCGGGATACTGAAGGAAAAACTCGCCGGGAACATATAGCTTTTGTAATCTCCGATATAAAATGCTGTTGACACGACGCTTTTTTGGGTGATAATGAATAATCGGCGTCCGGATTTATCCTTGAAAATAACGAACGATCCTGAAAGGAGGCATGAGATGAAAAGACTCTTGGCGGTAATGGCTTTCTCAGCTCTGACGTTTATCGTATCGGCCCCGGTTTTGGCGGAAGATCAGGCCCCTTCAACGCCTCCGGCGGCCACGGCTCCATCAAAAAGGCAGGCGGCGTTTGAAAAGAGGAAAGAGATTATCCTCGCAAGGCTTGATAAGAGGATAAGCGCCTTGCAGGAACTGAGGAGTTGCGTATCATCTGCCAACAACAGGGACGACATGAAACAGTGCAGGGACAGCTTCAGGGAAAAGATGCGTTCCGAAAGCGGGCGGGGCAGGAAATAAGCCCTGTCGCGGCGTCGCCGGGGCCGGCATTAGCGAGATGGGCAAAAGATGCTTTCTTCCGATATCCTCATGACACGGCCAGAAGGAGGCCAGGAATGGAGCTGTAGTCAATATTTGTGCTTACAATACTTGTCAACGCATTTCGAGCTATCTCTGTTGACGGAACCGGCAAGGCCATGGAAAATCGAAGACAATTCAAGGGAGGGGAAATCTATGGAAGTAGCATCAAGAATATTTCCGATCGCAAAATTTATTCACCCGTCCGAGGGAGAACCGATTCGATCAGTGATATTGGCTACTGAAGAGTCAGCAGTAGTCGTTTGGCATGTCCGTCCCGCACAAAAAATAGCAGCTCACGTTCATCCCGGCGGTCAAGATACTTGGACAGTTATCTCTGGTGAGGCCGAGTATTTTCAGGGAGGGGGAGTAGTTACTCGCCTTAAAGCAGGTGAAATTGCCATAGCCAAACCCGGGCAAGTGCATGGAGCTATGAATTCTGGCTCTGAACCCTTTATATTTATCTCCGTGGTTGCGCCTGGTAATGCTGGCTTCGTGCTGGCTGAGAAATAGCTAAGCGCAAATCCGCATTTGCTAGGTGGTTATGACTTCTGATCACAGGACCTGTCAACGCAAATACTGCCTAAGGCAGATCAAGACCGGCCGGATGACGCAGGCGACGTACTATATGCTTCCGGGGCAGACGCTTCCGTGGCACCGTCATCCTGACGGCGATCAGCTGTTCTTCACTCACGAGGGGGAGGGGGTCTGCGCCATCGACGCGGGCAACGGGGAAGAATCGATAAGGCTCTCCTCCGGGGTCATCGCCCTGGCCCCGAAAGGCGTCTGGCACAGGATAGAGGCGTCTTCAAGGCTTGTCGTCTCGGCGGCCACGTCCCAGCCCGCCGGGTTCGAGAAAAGATAGGGCAATTTGAAGCTCCCCGGCGTAAGCCGCGTGGAATCTTCCAAATGTAAGGAAACAATTTCTATTCGCTCGCCTGGCCCCGCCGCAAGCAGCGGGGGATGCGCTCGCGATGCATTTTCAATAAATCGCCCGTCGAAACCGGGCGAAGCCACGGGTCTTGCATGAAGCTATCCATAATAATCTCGATAATCCTTGCCGCCCTGGCGACGGTATTCGCCATAGAGAACGCGCGGCCCGTCGAAGTCACGTTCTTCAGGTGGTCGTTCACCGGGTCGCTCGCCCTCGTAATGGCGCTCGCCTTCGCGGCAGGGGCCGCGGCGGCGCTGCTCGCCTCCGTCCCCGGATGGATAAAGACGCGCCTTGAGCTTTCGAGGCTCCGCAAGGCGTCGAAAGAGAAAGGCCCTCCGCAGCAGAGGCCTTAGCAGGCACGCGTCTTCGAGTCCCCCGCCATGAAAGAAGAAGGATGGGCCGCCGGAGCGAGATTCCGGTTGCCGCCGCGCCGGTAATGGGTTAAAATAACCATATGCGCGCCATAATAATAATCCTTCGGATAATCGCCAACGTCTCGGCGTTCCCGGTGCTCATATTCTTTTTTTATTTCATGCTCCTCGCCGTTGGCTCCCACGATGTCGGCCTCAAGAAGTACGCCAATTACGCCTGGCCTTTTTCCTTTTTCTTCTTTCCGGTCGCCGTCAACATGACGGCAAGATACCTCGACAGGAACTACAGGAAAAAACCCTGATTATCGGGGCCGATAGGCCCGGATTGCGGTGATGTGCGTGCTTGAGTTTGCCCGGATGGCGGGGCTTGGGTGGGTTTTTGCGCCTGCGCCGCGCTCGCAGGGCGTTCGTGGCCTGTAATTGAATAAAGAGATTGGCGGAGGGTGAGGGACTCGAAGGCCTCTGCTCGTCGCTCCCGCTCCTCGCTCCGACCCGCGCGCTTTTGCTTGCGGCCTTTCTCCCGAAAGGCCTCTTCCTCGTTCCACTCGGCGCAAAAACGCCGTTCGAGTCCTGTAATT
>JAKAIQ010000054.1 GCA_021825035.1 Deltaproteobacteria bacterium
AAAAAAGCCGGGCTGGCGAAGGCCAGCCCGGCTTCTCATGCTACTTGTACTGAATAATGTTCGTGGTCGCGGGCGCCCTCCTGTACCACCTGACGACCTGATAAGGCCTCCAGAGATACTTGTAAGGGTTAATGACCACAAAGTGAGCAAGTCTTGAGAACGGGATAAGGCCGATAAAAAGCATAGCATTAAAGATATGGGTCCTGGTGATAAGCGGCAGGTTACCCACGTACGCGACGTTGGGGCTGAACTTCAGCACCGACCATATCCACGGCACCGCGGCTCCGGCATACCAGTTGGAACCCCACCTGTAAAGAATGGCGTTTCCAAGGCCGGTTATGACCTGCACAAGCAGGACAATCAGCACAAGGACGTCCCACCCGCTTGTCACGGACTTCACCCTCGAATTGGTGATCCTTCTGTACGTCAGGGTGAGAAGGCCGAAAAACGCGAGCAACCCGAACGCCAGAGCGGTTATCTCGAGGATGTAGAGCCTTACGGGAACGCCGTTCCACGCAAGGATCGCGCTCGGAAAGAAAATACCGATTATATGTCCGGTCAGAATGGTCAGTATCCCGTAGTGCCACGGAAACGACCCGAAAAAGAGGGCCCTATTCTCGAGGAACTCGGAAGACTGGCTCGACCAGGTAAATCTGTTGCTCGTGAACCTCCATATGGTGCCGACTACGGCTATAGTCAATAGCACATATGGCATTGCGCCAAACAGGATTTGATTCATTTATCTAACCTCCTTTAACATCTTTGTCTATGACTTTGTAAATGGCAGTTATGAGATGGCTGTAGACGTTCTTTCTGTTCTTGTCGAAATTCTTTACAAGCTTCTCCATGGCGAGGATAAGGAACGTCTCCCTGAAGTTCTTCTTCAAATCCTCGTCCTGAAGAAAGCTGAGAAACCGAAGCACGACCGGCAGATGGTCTGGTAGCTCTCCCTTTGATACGTCTTCATAGGGGAACCCGGACAACTTATACATCGACTTGATGGTCGCCAGCTGATTGGAACGCTTGAACCCGTCGTATATGTGCGAACCCATGTCAAGCGTAAAATCAGTGGTAAGCTCAAAGGTATAGGAGTATACCCCTTGTATATCGTCAAGGGGTATATCCTCGATTTCCCTCTGGAAACTCTTGAGCTCTTCCATCGCCTCCGCGGGATACTTCGGATAATTAGCCAGGGCCTTTATGCATTCCCCGGTCCTTATCTTTATATCCTGGTGCGGATAGTCCAGCAATCCGGCGAAGTGATCGTATAAGCTCTTTTCCATGACCATCATATAAGGTTACCAGCTCCTCCCGACAAGCTCCTGCCGCTTGTTGCCGAAGCCGACCGTACCTCTCTTCTCGTACATGATCCTCGGATCGACGGTCGACATGCTCTCGCGGTGAGTTTCGGGTATTACGAATCTTTCCTGGAAGGTCGCCAGCGAAGTCAGCCGGTAGATGTCCTCGGCGTCCTCCGGGGTAAGACCCACCTGTGAAAGGGCCGCTTTTGCGGCGCTCTCGCCGACGTCACCCACTCTCCTTTGACGAATGAACAGCCTTACCGCCATCTGTTTCTTGAGCGACTCGAGCACGACCTGCTCGTTACCGGCGGAAAGGAGATTCGCGAGATACCTGAGCGGCACCCTCATCTTATCTATCTGATTGAAGAACTCCGTCGACTCAGGATCGAAAGTACCGCCATTCTCCGCCTTCGCCTGATGCAATATCGGTGAAAGAGGAGGCAAGTAGAAGTTCATTGGCAGTGTCCTGAACTCCGGATGATTCGGCATCGACAGGCGCCATTTCTTGAAGAACTTGTATGACGGCGAATGCTTTGCCGCCTCTATCCAGTTCTCGTCGATTCCCGCCTTTCTGGCCGCTTCCTGCACGCGCGGGTCGTTGGGATCGAGTATTATGTCCCTCATCGCATCGACAAGCCTTTCGTCAGGCGTCTTTGCCGTTTCTTCTATCCTGTCGGCATCGTAGAAGAGAACGCCCACGAAACGGATCCTGCCTGTGCATGAATGAGCGCAAGCGTTCACCTGGCCGGTTTCTGTCCTCGGGTAGCAGAATATGCACTTTTCGGACTTTCCGGTCGCCCAGTTGTAGTAGGGCTTCTTGAACGGGCAGGCGCTTACGCAGAACCGCCATGCGCGGCAAGTGTCCTGGTCGATAAGGACTATACCGTCTTCGCCCCTCTTGTATATCGCGCCGGACGGGCACGACGCAACGCACGCCGGGTTGAGGCAGTGGTTGCATATCCTCGGGAGGTAGAAGAAGAAGAGCTTGTGGAACTTGGTCAGCATCTCCTTCTGCGACTCGGTAAGACCCTTCAGGTTCGGGTCGTTCGAGGCGTAAACCGGAGATCCACCCATGTCGTCGTCCCAGTTCGGGCCCAGAACGATCTTTTCCATAAACTCGCCCGTTATCAGCGACTTCGGCCTCGCAACCGGCTGGTCATCACCAGCCGGCGCGTTGAAGAGGTTCTGATAGTCGAACGTAAACGGTTCGTAGTAATCATCTATAGTCGGTAGGTTCGGCTGAAAGAATATGTTAGCCAGCGTTCTTATCTTGCCGGGTCCTTTGAGAAGCTTCAGCCTCAGGTTCCCGCCAGAGACTTCCCAGCCGCCCCTGTACCTCTCCTGGTCTTCCCAGGTTACGGGGTATCCGGTGCCGGGCTTGGTCTCAACGTTGTTCCACCACATATACTCAGCGCCCCTGCGTGTCGTCCATACGTTCTTGCACGCCACGCTGCACAGGTGGCAACCTATGCATTTATCCATGTGAAAGCTCATTGAAAGCTGCGCTCTTATATCCATATTACCACTTCACCTCCTGATTTCTCATTTTTCTGACCAACACTGTGGTGTCCCTGATGATCGGGATCGGCCCCCACGCATTGAATCCGTAGGAGAACTGCCCGTAACCACCGGTCATCAGCGTTGGTTTGAGGCGCTGCCTGGTAAGGCTGTTATGGAAGCCGCCCCTTATCTTGTTCCTCTGCTCCGCCTTCGGAATGTTGACTGTCCTTTCCTGTGAGTGATAGGCGAAGGCAGCACCGGCCGGGATCCTGGCGCTTACGACGGCACGGCAAACAAATATACCGTTGTCGTTATACGCCTCTACCCAGTCGTTGTCCTTTATGCCCACGCTCTCTGCCTCCCTGTCGTTTATCCATATGGAGTTGCCTCCGCGGGACAGGGTCAACATCCTCAGGTTATCATAGTGAGTGGAATGTATCTGCCACTTACCGTGAGGCGTGATGTACTGGAGGTGGAGCGCGTCGGCCTTGTCGCTCTTCTGTATCTCGTTCATCTTAGCCGGATTGAGCTTGTACTTGCTGGTGGACAGTCCTTCACCGAAGTACAGGAATATCGGATGATCGAGATAGAAGTGCTGTCTGCCGGTAAGCGTCCTCCACGGCACCATATGCTCGGTCTGGACCGTCCATGTGCCGTAAGACCTTCCCCTTCTCACGTCGCCTGTCCAGAGCGGGCTGGTTAGCCACCTCCTCGGCTGCGCGACGATGTCGTCGTAGGTCATGGTGACGTTCCTCTCACCGCTTCCCATTTCATGGGCAAGCCCGTGTACCCGGTCATCCGGGATAAGGTACTTGATCCCCGGATGGATCGATTTGGCAGCCTTTCTTGCCGCCTGGTACGTCTCGCCATGAAGGCCTGTATGGTGCTCCTCTTCGTACCACTGCCTGAAACAGACCTCTCCATTAGTGGTTCCGGAGAAGGCGAGGACGAAGTTGGCCGCATCCTTGGCCGTTTCCATGGCTATGAGCTTGTGCCCGTTGACTTCCTTGCTTCCGATGTGCGGCTGATTCATGTAGTTTTCGTAAAGCTCCTTGCAGTCGAGCATGATGCCGTGGAAGCCGTACTTGCCCTTCTGAAGAGGCCCTACCGTGGAATACATATCATAGATCTTGGTGTAGTCTCTCTCTATGATATTTATGTTCTGCGTGGTCTTGCCCGGTATCAGTTCGCACTGTCCCTTCTTCCAGTCCTGAATGCCGCTAAGCGCGGGCTGAGTTATCTCGCCCGGCGTGTCGTGCATGAGCGGAGAGATAACCACGTCCTTTACCGGCTTGGGCAGATGCTTCTTCGCCAGCTCAGAGAACCGGATGGAAAGGAACTTGAACGCCTCCCAGTCGCTCTTGGCTTCCCAGTTCGGCTGGACCGCCGCGCCCATCGGATGGACGTACGAATGAAGCTCCGTGGTGTTGAGGTCCTCTTTCTCATACCAGTGCGCCGCCGGAAGGACGATGTCGCAGTAGGTAGGAGTCGTGTTCATACGCATGTTGAGGTCCACCACGAGATCGAGCTTCCCGAGCGGGGATTCCCTATACTTCATTTCTTTGATATAGGGCTTCGCTATCTCCTCGGCTATGGTATTGTTGTGCGTGCCGAGGACGTATTTGAAGAAGTACTCCTGCCCTCTTGCGCTCGACCCGAGGGCATTGCCGCGCCATATCATCCAGACCCTCGGCCAGTTCTCCGGCGCGTCCGGGTCCTGTTGCGTGAACTCAAGTGCGCCGCTCTTCAACTGCTTAACCGTGTAGTCGGTTATCTCGGCGTCCGTCTTGGCTCCTGCCTTCTGGGCCTCTTCGGCAAGGCCGATAGAGCTCTTGTTGAACTGAGGATAGCACGGGAGCCAGCCCATCCTTACGGCACGGACGTTGTAGTCGGCCGTATGCTGGAACTCCATCGCGCTCTTGTCCGGCACGTTGTGGTAGTCGGTTATGTTGCCGTCGAACTTGAACATTTCGGTATTTATGTACCAGAAGCTCGGGTTGTTCATGAGCCTCGGCGGCCTGAACCAGTCGAGGGAGTGCGCGATCTGGCCCCATGAATCGAACATCGCGAGCTTTTCCTGTCCGACGTAGTGCTGGAGCCCGCCGCCGTTTCTGCCTACGCAGCCGCAGAGCATCAGGGCATCCATCATGGTCCTGTACATAAGGTCGGAATGATACCAGTGGTTGTAGCTCGCGCCGACGATGCACATCGAACGGCCCTTGGTCACTTCGGCGTTAGCGGCGAATTCACGCGCTACCTGGATAACCGTTGCGCGGCCGATCCCGGTGTATTTTTCTTGCCACGCCGGAGAAAAGCCCCTGTCATCGTCATAGTTCTTGCAATAATCGCCGGAAAGGCCCTTTCTCTGCACTCCCACATGAGCGACCTTGAGGTCGAACACGGTAGTGACGGGAACCCTGCCTTCCTTCGTTTCCACGTACTTTACAGGCACCTGCCTCTTGTATCTTTCAGGCTTATCGAGCTCGTAGAATGCGACATCGAGGGCATCGTCCTTGATATCGAGGAGCGACAGCGCAACGGAGAGGTCCTCACCGGTCTTGCCGTCTTTCAGGAGCGTATTCCATTTGCCGTGCTCCTTGTGGCCGAACCTATAGCCGACTCCGCCGTTGACTATGCGCGGCCTGCCGGTCTTCTCGTCCCACATTGCGAATTTCCAGTCGGGATGCTCGTCGTTGGCATACTCATTGAGGTCGCTCGCCTTCAGGAGGCGGCCCATCTCATAGCCATCCTTGCCCTTGGTGAGTTTCACGAGGTGAGCTATGTCCGTGAAGTGCTTTATGTAGTCGATGAAATACTGCACCTTCCTGTCAACGAAGAATTCCTTCAGGATGACATGGTTTATACCCATCCAGAAGGCGGCGTCGGAGCCGGGCTTTACCGGCACCCACATGTCAGCGTACTTCGTGACCTGTGAATAGTCCGGGGCTTCGACCACGACCTTGGTGCCGCCGTGCCTCATCTCGGAGACGAAGTGGCAGTCGGCAGTCCTGGTCATGTTGGGATTTGCTCCCGCGATGACGGTATAGCCGGAATGAAACCAGTCCGCGCTTTCGCATGAGTCGGTCTGCTCGCCCCATACCTCCGGTTCTGCCGGCGGAAGGTCCGTGTAATAATCGTAGAAGCTCAGATGCACGGCACCGATCAGCTGATGATACCGCGCGCCGGATGTGTAGCTTATCTGAGACATTGCGGGGATCGGCGAGAACGCAATGTTCCTGTCCGGCCCGTACTTCTTTATGGTGTATATCTGGGCGGCGGTTATTATCTCAGCCGCGGTCTCCCAGTCGAACCTGCGGAACCCGCCCTTACCTCTCGACCATTTGATCTTCTTATGGAGTTCGGCGTTCTCCACTATGCTCCGCCACGCGTCCACCGGGTCGGAGTGCTTGGATTTGGCCTCTTTCCATGCGTCTTGAAGAATGCCGCGGATGTATGGATACTTGATCCTTACGGGGCTGTAAACATACCATGACGCGGAAACGCCCCTCTGGCATCCCCTCGGCTCATAGGGCGGCAGCGACTGCTCGAGCTTGGGATAGTCGAGCGCCTGAAGCTCCCATGTGATGATGCCGTCCTTTACGTATACCATCCAGGAGCAGCCGCCGGTGCAGTTGTTGCCGTGCGTAGACCTTACCGTCTTGTCGTACTGCCAGCGGTTCCTGTAAAATTCTTCCCAACCTCTTTTCCCGGGGTTTATCTCATCTTGTATCCAGTTAGACATTTAGCGTCCTCCTTTCCCACCATAGTTTCTCCATATCGCTTCGTGGGCAGTGCCTTTGTTCCTGTTCCTGTATCTCCCACTCCAGATAATGTTAAATACGATCAATATACCGATGAATCCGCCCAGACCAACCACGGTGAACGTGCTGGTTGACGGGGTAGCGACATTGCCGTTCACGATGCCTGACGCCGGGAGTGCCGGAGGCGTCGGAGCGTCTGACGGAGCGTTTTTGGCCTGCTGCTCGAAAAATGCTCTCAGGGCATCGACCTCGTCGTCGGTAACGTTCCTGTTTGAAAAGATAGGCCCCATTACCGGGGTGCCGTCGCTGTTTATCCATGCGCCGTTTACGAGCGGGTTAGTCGATGGGTCGGCATAGACCTTTGACAGGTCCGGCCCGAGTATGCCGCCACCCAATTCACCAACGCCTGCGCTATGACAGGACATGCACGGAGGGCCTCCGT
This sequence comes from Deltaproteobacteria bacterium, assembly GCA_021825035.1. Taxonomy (GTDB): domain Bacteria; phylum Desulfobacterota; class GWC2-55-46; order GWC2-55-46; family GWC2-55-46; genus JAKAIQ01. The sequence continues at coordinate 7,005 of JAKAIQ010000054.1, forward strand.
TCGCGAAGGCCTTTTCGCCGGTGAACAGCATCCTGCCGAGGTTCGGATCGCCTTTCTCCTGCGGCCCGGCTGGAGCTGCCGCCGGAGCAGCCGTGGCGGGAGCCGGAGCAGTCGCCGGAGCAACGGCGGCATCGGCCGGAGCGGCGGCTGAAGGAGCCGCGGCCTGCTCAGCCTTGACGATCGCAGGCTGGAGCCCTGAGATCAGGAGCGCCGCAAATCCCATTTGCAACCCTTTCCAAACAATCTTTCTACAACCCTTGAAAACCATACCCTACACCTCCTTTACCACCGCTTTTTTGACTTTTTACATATTATGCCGGATTGAATCGCGCCCTCTCGAGCCGACGCGAGCCCTTGGCAAACTGATGGGCGCCCGCCGGCTTAAAGGCATTTGTATCGATATTTCCCCTTGCCAGATTAAGAGTAACCCTCAACAGGTCAAAGCCTTTCTTCTGTGATTTCTCGACGCTTCTGTCCTGATTTGCCGCGTCACTTTTCGGCGCCAGCCGCCTGGACGAGAATATCTCAAGCGGACAAGCCTGGAATTCAGAGACTAAAATGTCGTCGCTGTGCGCCGGGCCGCCATGCAACGGCCTCAAAGCCTCTAATATGGCTGCACGGAAAGGCATGATATCGCCTTTTTCACTCTCGGTGCGAGGCTGCCCAGCTTGCGACAACCGAACCGCCGGCATAATGCAGGCCTTCATCTTCTCATACGTCTTGCCGCAGCCAGACGACGTTATATTCAGCAGGTATCCGTAAAGGCGTTCTATCTGTTTTCTGACCTTCTGCTTCACCTGTTGCACGTCCCTCTGAAGAACAAGTTGAAAACGGCAAACGTCGGATTGTTTCAGACATTCGAAAAAAAATCACGCACGCATGAACGTTCAAACGCGCCACTGCCGGAGATTTTTTAAAGCATTTATCAGAGGAGAAGCCGCATTATAGTATAAATCATATTATCTGTCTATAGCTAAATTTTGCTTAAAAAAAACAATACGTTACGTTCAAGCCGAAAAACCGGTCCAGCGCCCTCGAATCCAACGCTAATGCCCGCCATGCATCATTTCCTTGTCTACCGAGGAGAGCTGGTATTCCTGCGAAAAAGCCCCTGCCGGCTCCCTCAGCATGAAAAGACAGAAGAAGAAAGTCGAGAGCGACACGGAGGCGATAAACCAGAAAAAATGCTGATCGTTAACGAACGTGTAGACGGTAAGGTACAGTACTGCGCCCACGTTGCCGAATGCCCCGATGTAGCCGGATATCTGGCCGGTTATGCGCCGCTTGATAAGCGGCGCCAGGGCGTATGTCGTTCCGCATCCTCCCGTTATGAATAGGGCCGAAATGATGATTACAAACACGGCGAGCGGCAAGGGCCAGGAGGAATTTATGAAACTCATGACTACCAGGCTTATCGTTATGCCGACAAGATATATGAGCATGGCCCCTCTCCTCGACGGCGACCTGTCCGAGATGAATCCGCCGAGGGACCTGGCAAAAAAGTTCATGAAGGCGAAGAGAGAGCCTATAAGACCCGCCGTCTGAGGGGTGAGATGAAAGCTCTTCTGGAAAAACATTGGAAGCATGGATATGATGCCGAGCTCGGCGCCGAATGATGACGCATAGCAGCAGCAGAGGCAGGCGACGTCAGTGAATCTGTACCTGTCGTCTTCAGGAACGCCTTTCTTGAGTATGGGGGCGTTAAAACGCACTATCTGGGAGACCTGGTAGAGGACGACTGCGGCTACGACGGCATAGGCCGCATACGAGGCGTTGCGGCTCATGAATCCCATGCCCTGTATCCTCCAGACAAGCACAGCCAGCACGCCTATGATGGGGATCGTCCATATTATAGCGTTCACCATGTCGCCCCAGGTGCTTACCTCGATGGCCGAACCTTTTCTCGGCCTGTGGTAGACGCTCCCCGGGGGGCCGTCGGTTATGGCAAACCAATAGTAGAGGCCGTACGCGAGCATTACGACTCCGCTGAAGGCTATCGCGTATCTCCAGCTCCCGAATACGTTAAGCGCGACAAAAGGCAGGAGCATGGCAGCAATGGAAGACCCCCAGTTTCCGAGCCCTCCTTCCACACCCTGCGCAAACCCTATGTCCCTCGGCTTGAACCACAGGGAAGTCATGTGAATGCCGACGACGAAGCCGGTGCCCACCATGCTGAGAAGGAGACGGGATATCAGCATCTGGGTGTACGAGTTGCTGAAGGCAAAAGCGAAACACGGTATGGACATTATGACCATGATCCCGGTAAATGTCCTCCTCGGCCCCAACCTGTCAGAGATCATCCCGGTGATGACGCGCCCGGGCATCGTGAGGGCCACGTTGCAGATGGCGAGGAGCTTCAACTGCTGAATGGTAAAGCCCGACTCCTTAATTATGGTGGAGACGAGAGGGGCCATGTTGAACCAGACGAAAAACGTAAGGAAGAACGCGAACCAGGTCTTGTGCAGAGCGACGATGTCGGACCTTTTGAAGTCCACTAAATCGCCCCAACTCATCCTTTCTTCATTGGCGGATGTCATCAGCAACCTCCGGAATATTAATGCCTGTTAAGTATCAGGACAAATAGGCCGAAACACGCTTCGGCTAAGAATGCATTACAAGCACGGGACAATCAGCGTGCCGGACGAGATACGCGCTAACGCTGCCCAGCACCATGTTGTCGATAAGCCCGCCGCCCCGCCTTCCGACCACGAGGATATCGGGATTCTTGTTCTCCGCAGCCTCAACGATCATCTTGCGCGGGTCGCCAACGGCGAGAATGGCGTCGACATTAAGGCCTTGCTGAACAACCCAATTGGCCGCGCTCTTGAGGTCGGCGTCTCTCCTGTCGCGCCACTTCTCAAAAGAATCCTCATCCATGCTGGTCGCATCAAGAGGCTCTTCAACCACGGTAATAAGGATTATCTCGGGCTTTTGCAGCTTGAAAAGCTCGACGGCCTTTTCCAGCGCATCCTGCGCTTTCCTGGAGCCATCGTGGCATATCATTATTTTCATGTTATGAAGCCCCTCCGGACATATTACGCCTCATCAACCCTTATGCGCGGCATCAACGCGCCGCAAGGCCGCCTTACGGCGCAATCAAGCGTACTGCATCGCCTCGAGCGCGGCTGCAAACGCGTCTTCCCGACAGTGTCTGACAAAAAAGATTTTTTTGGAAATCGGCTTACGCTAATTATCACAATAGAAAGACATATTCAAGAACTTTTTTAAGCCTTTTTAAGCCTCAGGAGGATTCAATTTCAATCCGTCCCTTCCGATCAAAGTCTTGTGGTCTTGCGCGCAGTCTTCTCATCAAACTATCGACGCAGGTTTAGCAATATTGTTATAAGCAATATACATACCAAAAATGAATAAATTCTCAAGCGCGCAAAAAGGCAGGTTTTTAGGGCAATTAGGGCCCGGAAAACAAACGTGTTCAAAACGTAAGCTTAACCATGATGTTACGATTTCGTAATACCATCATGTCAAAAACATGATAAATATCAGAAAAATCAGATTTGCTACCTTTTCGTAACAGAAAGAGAAAAGGAATGGGCTTTACGGTAAGGTTTCAGATGATTTGAATCGTCAGGTGCGCAACAACATTTTTGACAGGCGGATATAGATATCTCCTAATTCATTCGGCTTCTGGCGCCCGAAGCTATTCCGCCGCCCTGCCAACGTATGAAAGGAACTCATGTCGTGTCGAGGGGTTGTCACGGAAAACCCCGAGGAGAGAAGATGTCACCATCCTGGAATTCTGCTTTTCCACGCCGCGCATCATCATGCAGAGATGCCGGGCATCTATCATCACGCCAACTCCGTCGGCGTTTATCGATTCCATTATCGTGCGCGATATCTGCTCCGTAAGCCGCTCCTGAAGCTGAAGGCGTCTTGCGTACATGTCGACGAGCCTTGCGAGCTTGCTCACGCCGAACACCTTTCCC
>JAKAIQ010000055.1 GCA_021825035.1 Deltaproteobacteria bacterium
CCACGTTCGACGAGACGCTCGACGGCACGCTCGACGTCCAGCTGAAACCCCCTGCCGGGGCCGTGGGTATCATGACCGAGAGGAAATACTTGTTCTCGAGGCCGAGCCATTTGACCGTTCCGTCGCCGGAAGGCTGAAATTGCTTTACCGTCTGCCTGAGGAGCCTTTTTTTAGTATAGATTATGGGGCCGACGTGGTAGCCGGTCTTGTCCTTGCCCGCGAAACCGGCCGTGAGAAGGGTCTCGACCTTGCCGTTGAACTGCGCCTGCGAGGCGTTCACAACCGTCGTTTGCTCTTTTATCAGGTAGCTCCCTCCGTTGAAGACGAGCCTCTTCTCCACGCGGAGCCCGTCCCTGGCGACGCCCGTAAATACCAGCTCGGCGCTCTGTCCTTCCTTAACGGAGATGTTGGTGGCCGAAGGCTTGAAGACGACCTCCTCCTTCGACCCGCCGGACTCGACGAAGGTGCTGAAGGCCGGTCCCTCATCGACCGTGCCGGAAAGGTTCACGGTCGGGGAGTCCTTCGCAACGGACACCCTGTACTTTTTTAGCTCGAAGCTCTTTACCGCCCCGCCGATATTCGTGAAGACCGCCTTTATAAGCGGGGTCTCAACGGTCGTAAGCTCTTCACTCGCGGCCTTTGCCGCGGCAGGCAGAGTCGCGGCTGAAACGCCTGAGCCGGCCGGCGCCGCGCTTGCCGTTTGGGTAGGCGCGACCACAGGCGGCGTATAGACGTATCTCTTGAGGAAATAGGGGTATACGAAAAGAATTATCGCTGAAAGAACGACGGCAAGCAGTACTTTTTTATCCATGTGAGTGTATGAGCAGGCTACGCGCCTTCGTGCCTCTCGCGGCACGCGCCCCGGTGCGGCACGGGGTCATAGCCCCCGGCGTTGAACGGGTGGCATCTTAAAAGCCTCTTCATTGCCATCGCCGAACCTTTCAGCGCGCCGTGGGTCTCCACCGCATCCATCGCATACGCCGAGCAGCTCGGATAGAACCTGCAAGAAGGCGGCAGCACCGGAGAGATGAAGATGCGGTAGAACGAAATAAGTCCTTTTAAAAGCCGTTTTATCATTTAAATAAAACCCCTGGCAGGCAAGACACGGGCCGCAACCCCTCATGCCCTCCCATGCGCCTGACCGTTCGACTGAACTACCCCGGCGCCGAGCGCCGGGTATTAAGACATCTATAAGTCGGCCGCACAGAGCGCGGCCAAAGGATCGACCCTGAAAAAATGAACCTCCCCGCGGCTATTTGCGGGGTATCATAACCTCTATAAGGAAGCCGCAGGGTGCGCGGCGCGGAATTAACCCTGAAAGATTAAAGAGTCTTTTTGCTTCCTTTAAAAACGTTTTCAAACTCTCCCGCGACTTCGTCGTAGCCGTCTATCGCCGCCGCATTTTTTACTGAAATCAGAATGTCCGAGGATTCAGGGAAGGAGGTTTTATTGAGCCTGAAAAATTCCCGTAAAAGTCTTTTTATCCTGTTGCGCCTCACCGCGTTTCCGACGCGCGCGCTTACCGAAAGCCCGAGCCTCCGCAGACCGATTTCATTCGGGAGCACGAAAAGCGTAAGGCTTTTCGTATGCGTCTTCCTGCCAAGCTTGCGCGCGGCTGCAAACTCAGCCGGTTTCGTCAGCCTCTCGCTCCTTGAAAAGGAGAATTCACTCACGGCTGTTTCAGGGGTTCCGGGTATTTATGGAATGCGGCGTATCTTCCCGCTCCGCTCTTCTATCTCGGCTACGCCGATGGCCCGCGCAGTCGCTCAAAGCCCGGCAAAAGCGCGTCCACGCCGTCCTTTTTACTTGCTCGTGCTTATCTCCACGCTAAGGCGTTTCCTTCCCTTTGCGCGCCTTCTATTGATGACAGCCCTGCCCCCCCTGGTAGACATCCGCTCCAGAAAGCCGTGCGTCCTGAGTCTTCTTTTGTTGTGCGGCTGAAAAGTCCTTTTCATGGCAATGCTATTTCCTTTTTTAATTTTCTGCGTCGATTCTCCGGCCGAGCTTTATGCGGCCGACTTGCGGAGTCTCGATGCCCCGCGGCCTGCCGGGGAGGTTAATAATTTTACGGTTGCAGGAAATGAATAAAGATTAAACCACTATTTATTCACAGTAAAGACCGGCTTGTCAAGATAATTTTATCCGGCGCTCAACCGTCTAAAGCCTCATAGGCATTATTATGTAAGTGTAGTCCTGCGAAGGCTTTATTATGCCGGGGTTGAGCGAGTCCTTGAGTTCGATCCTGACCTTCTCCTCGTCTATAGCCTCGAGCACGTCCATGAAGTATCTGGCGTTGAAGGCTATGTCGAGCGTCTCACCGCCGTACTCCGCGTCGAGCTCCTCCGAGGCGTCGCCTATATCCGGGCTCGAGGAAGAAACCGTAAGGCTTTTGCCGGAGAAGCTGAACTTGACCCCCTTTATCTTCTCGGAAGAAAGTATGGATACCCTCTTTAGCGACGAGAGCAGGCCTGCCCTGTCTATGACGACCGACTTGTCGTGTTCTTTCGGCATTACTTTCCTGTAATCCGGAAACTCCCCTTCAAGGAGCCTTAGGCTTATGACCGTATCGTCTTTTTTCATTATCGCGTTTTTCTGAGTCACTCCGAGAAAAAAGCTCCCCTCTTCGTCGAGGAGCCTGCGTATCTCCATGACGCCTTTTCTCGGAAGGAGCACGTGCCCCGGCATCATCCCACCGGCGTCGTTCTTTTCGATAAAGGCGAGCCTGTGGCCGTCGGTTGCCACCATCCGGAGAAGCGGGCCGTCTTTTTCAAGATAAAAGCCGTTTATGTTGTACCTGGTCTCGTCCGTCGAAACAGCGAAGGATGTCTTGTCGATAAGCTCTTTCAGGACGTCGTTGTCGACCGGAGCGAGCCCTTTTTCGTCGATCGCCGGAAAGACCGGAAAGTCTCTTGCCGGAAGCCCGAGTATGCTGAATCTTGCCTTTCCGCCCTTTATGGAGGTCTTTTCCTCTTTCGTGGAGATGTCCACGATGTCGTCAGGCAGCTCCTTTACGATCTCGTATATCTTTCTTGCGTTCACCGTGACTGAGCCGCCCTCGGCCACGCTCGCTGGCGCGGAGTCCCTTATGAAGACCTCAAGGTCCGTAGCCAAAATGTTTACTTTGTTTTCACTCGCTTCAAGGAGCACATTGGCGAGGATGGGCATGGTATTTCTTTTTTCGACGATGCCCTGCATCCTCTGAAGAACCTTCATGAACGCGCCTCTATCGATTAAGAGCTTCATCTTCGTCTCCTCTATTAATGAAATATTATCTTATAGAAGTATCAGTAGTAGGCGTTGCTTATATGTTTATAAGAACATAACCGCCCGTAACCACTGACTAACATCCGCCGCCGTCCTGTTGAAAAGACGCGCCGCTTATCAACATGTATTCCCGGATTCCTGAAAACGACGCCTTCGAGCCTGACTTATCAAGAGTCCATCGACGCTAATCAACAGGTTTTGCCGCAGGCCTGTTGATATGTTTATTGTTAATTACCCGGCCTCGCGCGGCTTCAACTCAGGCGGTCTTCCCAATCGGTTGATGAAACGCCGCTAAATCACGCCGAGCGTCTGCCTTATGGACCTTATCGAGTGCTTCAGTTCCTGGTCTTCCTTCAGAGCCTTTTCGATCTTCTTTACGGCGTGTATGGCGGTAGAATGGTCTTTTCCGCCGAATGCGCCGCCTATTTCAGGGAATGAGAACTTGCCGTTCTCCCTGGCCAGGTACATCGCTATCTGGCGGGGGAAGGCCACGTTCCTGTGCCTTCTTTTGGATCTCAAATCGGAAGATTTGATGTTGAAGAAGGCCGACACCGCCTTCTGAATCTCCTCTATCGTAATTATCTTCTCGTCCTTTCCCCTCAAGAGGTTCTTGAGCGCCTCCTTGCTCATTCCGAGGGTTATTTCCTGGTCCGTGAGGCTCGATACGGCTATTATCCTGTTCAAAAAGCCTTCGAGTTCCCTTACGTTGGTGCCGCTCACCGACGCCAGCCACTGGGCTACGTCGTCCGGAAGCTTTATCCCCTCGAGCCTGGCCTTCTTTCCGAGGATGGCTATCTTCGTTTCCATGTCAGGCGGCTGTATGTCGGCCACAAGGCCCCATTCGAACCTGCTCCTGAGCCTCTCCTCGAGACCGTCGATGTCCTTTGGGAACTTGTCGCTCGTGACCACTATCTGCTTGTGGTTCTCGTAAAGTGTGTTGAACGTATGGAAAAACTCCTCCTGCGTGCGTTCCTTGCCTGCCCAGAACTGGATGTCGTCTATGAGAAGGACGTCCACGTTCCTGAACCTTCCCCTGAACTCCGCCATCTTCTGACGGCTGACGTAGTTTATGAAGTCGTTCATGAACCGCTCGGAGGAGTAATAACAGACGCTTGAGGACGAGTTTAACTGAAGGACCCTGTGCCCTATGGCCTGGAGAAGGTGCGTCTTTCCGAGCCCGACCCCCCCGTAGATGAAAAGCGGGTTGTATTTGCTCGCCGGCTGCCCGGCGACCGCGAAACAGGCGGCATGGGCGAATTCGTTCGCCTTGCCGACCACGAAGTGCTCGAAGGTATACCTTGGGCTCAGGCCCGTGCCAGCGGACTTTTGCGGCCCCTTTGCCGCGCCTTCCTTTGCCGCCCCTTTTTTTGGGGCGCTCGCGGCAAGCGCCGGAGGCTCGTCGCCGATCTTCCAGACGAGATGGACGTCCTTTTTGGCCGCCTTCCTGATCATTTCCCTCAGGAGCAGGAGGTAATGCTCCTTTATCCATTCGAGGAAAAAGCGGTTCGGCACCTCGAGCTCCAGCGATTCGTCGTTGCCGCCCAGGACTTTTATGGGCCTGAACCACGTGGCGAAATGCTGGGGGCTTACGTGCTCCTCGACCCCCTTGAGACAGTTCTTCCAGATTATTTCAGAGTCCATGGGAAAAAAAGTAGGTTGTTGAGTGAAAAATATTCACAGGTTTATTCACAGATGTTGATAACGTGATTTTCCGGTCAGGATAGCCTATCAGAGTAAATCCGGTTTTTCAATAATTTTAATTTTTTTTTGGAATAAGGAGGATTCCGCGGCCTCCCGGCGCGGGGCAAGTACCGGGCCAGGCGCGGGGCAACGGAATCCCGCGGCTTTTTAAGGCGCCTACGGGTATAGGCCGCGCGCCATGACCGCGTCGGAGACGCGTTTGACCCCGAGTACCATGGCCGCTGTCCTCATGTCCGTCTTTTTTTCCTCAGCTATGGCCAGAACCTCCTTGAAGGCCCTTGTCATTATCGTCCTCAGCTTTTCGTTTATCTCGGTCTCGTTCCAGAAATATCTCTGGAGGTCCTGTACCCACTCGAAGTACGAGACCACCACGCCGCCCGCGTTCGCAAGAATGCCCGGAAGGAGAAATACATTCTTGTCCTTGAGCACGGCGTCGGCCTCGTTGGTGATCGGGTTGTTCGCGCCCTCGGCCACTATCTTCGTCCTTATCCGGTCTACGTTACGCCCGTTTATCTGGCCTTCGAGCGCCGCCGGAACGAGGATGTCGGACTCGATGGCCAGCAGTTCGTCTACGGTCATGCCGTCCCCGCCCCTGAACCCCCTCAACTCCCCCGCCTCTTTCTTGTGGATCGAAGCCGCGTCCACGTCGAGCCCCTTCGCGTTGTGGACAGCGCCTTTCGAATCGGCAAGCCCCGTGATCCTCGCCCCCATGTCGTAGAGTATCTTCGCCGCGTTGTATCCGACCTTGCCGAACCCGAGCACCGAGACCCGCTGGTCCTTGAGCGACAGGCCGAGGTGGCGCAGGGCCTCGGCAACCGTTATGACGAGGCCCTCGGACGTGGCCTTCGCCCTTCCGAGCGAGCCGCCCACGCAAACCGGCTTGCCCGTCACTATGGAAGGCACCGAATAGCCCTTCATCATCGAGTATGTGTCCATCATCCAGGCCATGGTCTGCTCGTCGGTATAGACGTCCGGGGCGGGTATGTCGGATTCCGGCCCTATGATGACGCTTATCTCGTATGTATACCTGCGCGTAAGCCTCTGCAGTTCCGTGCGGCTCATCTTCGTCGGGTCGCAGGCAACCCCGCCCTTGGCCCCGCCGAAAGGGATGTCGACCACGCCGCACTTCCAGGTCATGAGCGACGCGAGGGCCGTTATCTCGTCGAGGTTCACCCTCGGATGATAACGCACCCCGCCCTTGGCCGGCCCCCTGGCGAAGTCGTACTGGACGCGGTAGCCGGTGAAGAACCTGACGCTCCCGTCATCCATCTGCGCGGGGACGGATACCGTAAGCGAGCGCCTCGGCGTGCGAAGCCTCTCGTATATGGCAGGCGGAAGCTTAAGGTGCGCGTTCGCCATTTCCAGGGACGCGAGGACTTCCTGAAAAAAACCCGCTTCATTCGGCATGTCTGCACCTCTGATAATGTTTTAATCTTTTCAGTGTCAATTCCCCGGCCGTGCGCCGGGGAGGTTCATAAGCGGATCGGGCAGGATTATCATGGAGAGGACGTGAGATTGCAAAGACGCCTTTTTTACGTCCCGAGCAGGCCGGTAAAATGCGTCCCAAGAGATTAAAATTCAGAAAGCGGTTTTTGTCAAGTCTTTAGATGGCCCTGTCCCGGTTTTTTTGAAAAGGCGCGCAAAGGGAATGCGGCGTACGCCGAAACCCCCCGGAAAAGGAGAGATTTCGCGCAAAGACCTCCGGCTCATTGCTGGCCGCTCCGGCGCGCAGGCGTTGAAGCGGCCTTTTCCTGGGCCTTTTCAGCCACCGTGGCGGGAACGCGCTCGATTGCCGACGAACCCGCCAGGGGCGCGCTCATCTCCCTGCGCCTCGACATTGCGGCAGGGGCCTTTGCTGGTCTTGGGGCTTGCGACGGCTCGTCGAAATACGGGATCAGGTACGTCCAGGCCAATACGCCGGCAAGGAATATGAGAACGACAAGGAGAAGAGCCTTTGTTTTCGATATCCTTCCGGACGGCCTTTTTTTTGGCAGGGCTTCCGTCGCGGGCGGCCTCTCCGGGGCAGGCCGAGCGGCCGGGGCCTCGACCTCGACAGAGGGCCTTTTCGCCTCGGCCTCTTCGGCCTCCGCGCCTGCGGAGACGGCTTGCGGCGCAGGGCGGCTTTCTTCCACAAAAGGGCCTTCGACGGCAACCGCCTCTTCCTTTTCATCAACTTCATCAACCGGCTCCGCCGGACGCGCGCCTTCCGGCGAAGGAATTGGCGTTAATCCTTCAAGCTCTGAAATCTGTTCTTCGTATGACGACACCGCGGGCGCGGCCTCTTCCTCTTTTTCGGCCGGCTCAGTCCGCTCGACGTCAAGGACGAACGAGCCGAGGAGCGCGGCCCTTTCAAGGAGGATCGACGCCGTTGCGTTTATCCCGGCCGGCATGCCGTTGCTTTCATCGAAGATGAGCTTCATCGCCTCGTCCGTGGCGGAAAATTCGGCGGACTGTCCGGCCCTGCGCGCGCCGTTGAGCCTGCCAAGGACATAGGCCTTCGTCTCTTCAAGGCTGAGCGCGTCGAGGAAATGGCGGCTGGCGAGCCTGTGACCGAGTTCCTCGAATTCCGGGGCCCTGAGGGTCGCGGAAAAGGACGGTTCGGCGGCGAGGATTATCTGGAGCGTCTTCAGCCTCGACAGATACTGAACGAGCTTGACGCCCCCCGGCGTAAGCCGGTGCGCCTCGTCCATGATTATCATGGTATGGCCGCCCTGGGTCCTGTTTTGGGCGATCCTCATGCCGAGGCTCAACAGCTCCTCCTTGACCGAGGCCGACGCGGTAGCGCAGCCGAGCTCGCCGTTTATCGCCTTTATGAGGTTTATCTCCTTTTTTTCAGGCTGGAGGATATAGGCCGACAACGTCTTATCCCCGTGGAGCCTTCTTAAAAGCTCCAGGCAGAAGGCCGTCTTTCCCGCTCCCTTCGCGCCCTCGATGAGCATCGGCCCGGACTTTTTCCTTACGGCGTCCACGGCCGCATCGAGCGCCCCGGTCCTTGCGCGCGACAGCTCGATGTATCCGAGGTCGGGCGTCTCCCCGAACGGGTCTTCAAGGAAGCCGAAGGCCTCCATGTAATTTTTTCTTTCCCTGCCGCCCGATTTGCCCATCTCCATGCGCTTTAGCTCGCAGAGGGACTCGAGCGCCCACGGGTTCCTGGCAAGGGCGGTCCTGAAGCACCTTTCCGCCAGCGCGGCGTCTCCGCCGGCAAGCGACACCTTTCCGAGGAAATGCCATGCCATATCGAGATCGGCGTTGAGGTCTATCGCGTCCTTTATCGTCTTCTCGGCTTCCCTTATCCTCGACGGGTCGTCGTTATAGACGGCCCAGCCGAGAAAGGCCCAGTACTCCCCTTCCGCCGGATTCAGGTCGGTTATCTCCTTCAGGATTTCCATCGCCCGCTTGAAGTTTTTTTCATTGAGCGCGGTCTTCGCCTTCATGAAAAGCAACTCGGCGTTAAGGCGCGGCGCGCCGCCCGCCGCCGGCGCGGCCTCCAGCGACGTCTCTTCGACCAGCTCGTCCTGCTCCACGGCGGCCGCCGTGGCGGTCCTCACCAGGCCGGTTATGATGAAGCTCAGGGCAAGGGCATTCGCCCTTCCCCGGAGAAGGTCCGAGCCGTCGAGGACGTCTTTAAGCGGCTTCGAGCCGTCGAAAGACTCCAGGAACCTTTTTTCCTGAAGGTTCATGTTGAAATCCTCGGCACGGTATTTGCCCTGCGCCCCCGCATAGCCGTAAGCCGCGTCGATGTGCCTGGCGAGGTCTTCCCTGGCCCGCGCCGGTGGATAGAAGCCGAGGGTTATGCCTTCAAGGATGAGCGGCGCGGGATGGATGGGCTTGAGGCTGGCGGCCGCCGGGACGGCATCGACCTTCATGTAGCGGTACTCGCCATGGGTCCAGCCGAAGACCTTCAAGAGGCGTCTTTTGAGCTGCAGTGCGAGGAACCTTTCCAGCTCCACGGGGGTTATGATCCCCATGGCCGTCATCACCTCGCCGTGCCTTTTCCCCTCGCGGAGCGCGACCTCGAGCGAGGCCTCGTAATCCTTCTGGCTTATGACGCGCTCCGAGAGCAGAAGCCTTCCGAGCACCTCGGAAAGGATGTTCGATGAGGCGGCTACGGGCATGCCGTTCCTGAAGAAGAATCGCTTTCTCGCCGGCTCGTTCGTGACGTCGAGTTCGCCCGCGGCGTCGCCCTTTTCGTATATGAGATGGAGGAGGGAGGGCAGTCCCGTCCTGTCAAGGTTGCCTGATCTCTCTTTCAATCAAATCCTCTTCGAGGTGAATTCGTCCTGCGCGCGCCCCAGATATTCAATATAGAGCGCCCGCACTTTTTTCGCATACGCGGCATAGTCGGCGAGGAACGATCCTGCGGCGTCCTCTCCGGAGTATCCTATGCTTCTGGCGAGCGCGGCGACCTCGCCGGAGCCTCTGACCAGGCGGCCCTCGGCCCTGTCGTTGACGACCCGGAGGCGCGCCTCGACGAGCCTCAGGAATCCGTACGCCTTCCTGAGGAAGACGAGGTCGCCGGGGGCGATGATGCCTTCCCCTGAAAGCCTCTTCAGGGCCTTCAGTGTGCAGGGCGTCCGCAATTTTTTCGCCCTGCCGTGCTTGAGCTGTAGCGCGTGAGTCAGGAACTCGATATCCACGAGTCCGCCGGCGCCGGTTTTTACATTATAGCCCGTGAGGTCCTCTTTGGCAATTTCAGCCTCCATCCGGCCTCTTATGCGGAGGACCTCTTTTATATCATAAGCGGATAGCGTTTTTGAATAAATAATATCCGACAGCTCCCCCAAAACCTTGTCGGCGAATTCGACGTCCCCGGCCACGGCCCTTGCCCTGACGAACGCGAGCCTCTCCCAGACCGCGGTCTCCCTGCCGTAATACCCGAGGAGCGCGGAGCGCGACACCACGAGCGGCCCCGCGCTCCCGGAGGGGCGAAGCCTGACGTCGACGTTGAAGACGAAGCCCTCCTTCGTCCTTAAAGTGAGTATGCTTATGACCCTCTGGCCGAGCTTCACGAAGAACTCGTGGTTCGATATCTCCTTCGGCCCGGTCGTCGATTCGCTCTCGCCGTCCCCGGAGTACAGGAAGACGATGTCGAGGTCTGAGCCGTACGAGAGTTCCCGGCCGCCGAGCTTTCCGAGCCCTATGACGGCGAAGGCGGCGCCTTTGCCGGGCGTGCCGTAAGCCCTGGCAAGCTCGTTTGCCGCCATCCGGCAGGCCGCGCCGAGGCAGGCCTCCGCGAGCACGGTCATCCGGACGGAGACCTCGCGGGGCGTGAGGTTGCCGAGCACGTCGTCTACCCCTATCCTGAAGACCTCCTCGTTTTTGAGGCGCCGCAGCCTGTCCATCGCGTCTTCGTACTCGCAGGCCGTGTCGAGGTCCGCGAGGAAAGAGGCCCTGTACGGCTCTGACGGCTCCCTTGAAAGCAGCAGCTCTATGCCCTCCGGCCGTTCTATCAATATCCTCGAAAGGAATACGCTGCTGCCGAAGAGGCGCGCGAGCTCGTCGGCCACGGACGGGTTTTCGGCGATTAGAGAGCAGTAGCTCGGCCGCGCGCTTGCCGAGGAGATGAACCTTTCCATGTGGGTCAGCGCCATGTCCGGGTCTGGCGCGGAGGCGGCGGCCTTCAAAAGCAGAGGGGCGAGCCTTCGCAGAAGGCGGCGCGTTTTTTCGGTGAGCCGCGCCTCAGGCGCGCCGAGGAGACGCGCGAGGTTCTTCGCCGCGGCCCCGGCGTCCATGAAACCGAGGCCCCTCAGCGCCGCCTCCGATTCTCCGGGGCTTGCGTCGGGCTGGAAAAGGGCGGGCATGAAGCCGCCCGCCTCCTTCGCCAGATC